>CAYNOF010000415.1:0-2836 GCA_964398335.1 uncultured Rhizobiaceae bacterium | reverse complement strand
AGGCCCATGGCGACGCCGGCAACGCCCACGGCGTAGAGGCCCTGCATGGTGAAGGCGTAGAGCGGCCCGCGCACCAGGCGCAGCGACGGGTCCTCGCGCGTGGAGCTGAATGCCTCGGGCACGAAGACGTCGTCGATGGTGTAGGAGTCCGACGCGGTGCCGCGCAGGCCGATCACGTCCCACGTATGGATCAGGCTCGCCTGCGCCACCGGCAGCAGCAGGGTGCGGATGGTGGGGCGGCCCCACTTGTTCATCCGCAGCGAGCCGTCGGCCTCGACCACCTGGCAATGCGCGCCCATCCAGTTGGCCTGGCGGCAGCCGGAGGCGAAGTCCCAGCGGCCCTTCACGACGTAGCCGCCGTCGACCGCTTTCGCGCGGCAGGCATTGGGCGGACCCCAGGCGATGACGGTGCGCGGATCGCTGTAGATCGTGCGCGCGGTGTCGGCCGGCAGGAACGGTGCGATCAGGGCCGAGCTGTTGGCGACGAAGAGGTTCCAGCCCACCGAGCCGTCATGCCGGGCGATCTCCTGGATGGTGTCGAGATAGACCCAGGGCTCGACCTCGTCGCCGCCGCACATGCGCGGCAGCAGCATGCGCGCCAGCCGCGCGGCGTGGATCGAGGACAGCAGCGGCTCGGGGATGCGCTGCGTGCGCTCGATCTCGTCGGACGCGGCAGCCAGCTGCCCCGCCAGGTCACGCGCCCGCCGCAGCGGGTCGATATCCGGTCGCGGCAGATCGTCCATGGCGTCCCCTCAACCTCTTCTGTCATTGCGAGCGTAGCGAGGAATCTTGTCGATGCCGATTCCTATCGGGAAAAGACTCCTCGCTACGCCCGGAATGACAGGGGTGCGTCAGTGGGCACGTATCGGCAGGCGCGTTGTCAATAGCGCCGCTATACGGCTAAGGTAACACGGGAGGAAACGTATCTTCGGGACGATCGCGGGCGAGGCGATGCCGCCATGTTGACGGGGCACGATCCATATCTTGTCGCGCTGTCGCTGCTGATCGCGATCCTGGGCGGCTACACCGGTTTCGGTCTCGCGGCCGGCCTGCGCTCGGCGCCCGGGGCCACTCACCGGAGGTTGATCGCCGGTGCCGCGGGCTTCCTCGCCGTCGGAATCTGGACGATGCATTTCGTCGGCATGCTGGCGGCGCCGCTGCCGCCGGGCACGGTCTACGCCGTCCTGCCGACCGTCGTGTCGTTCCTGATCTGCGCCCTCGTGGTCGGGCTGTCGGTGTCGTTCGTCAGCCTCGGCGCGCCGTCGCGGCTGCGGGTCGGCACCGCGGCGCTGCTGCTCGGGCTGGGCATCGCCTCGATGCACTATGTCGGCATCCACGGCCTGTCGGGCGACTTCCGCATCCGGCACGACCCGCTTCTGGTCGGCCTGGCCGTCCTGATCGGCGTCGGCACGGCCTATGGCGGGTTGCGGGTCTTCCTGGCGCGGCAGGGCGGGTTGCGGCTGGCGCTCAGCGCAACGGCCTTCGGCATCGCGGTGTCGGGCATGCACTACACCGCGATGTCCGGCATGTTTTGCATCGCACAAGAAGGCGCCCCGGCGATCGGCGGGCTGGTGGTCTCGGGCCCCGTGCTGAGCGTGATCGTGGCGCTGCTGTGCTTCGTCATCGCCGCGGCCTTCCTGCTGTTTTTGGTACCGGAGCCGCGCCGCCCCGCAGCCGAGCCCGTACCCGCCGCGCTCGAGCCGCCACCATCGCCCGAACCCTCGGGCGCGCCGGCGCCGCTGCAGGGGCTGGGCCAGCCGCCGGTCGTGCCCATCGCGCGCCTGCCGGTCGAAGGCGTCGACGGCACCCACTTCATCGACGTTGCCGAGATCCGCAGCGTCAAGGCCGACGCACATTATACTCTGGTGCATGACGGCGCCCGCGAGCGGCTGTCGTCGTGGTCGATCTCCCAGGCCGCCGCCCAGCTCGACCCGGCCCAGTTCCTGCGGGTCCATCGCAGCCACATCGTTGCGCTGCAGCATGTCACCTTCGTGCGCAAGGAGGGCGACGGCGCGGTGGTCGGGCTCGATGGAGCGGTGCCGCACGAGGTGCCGGTCAGCCGCGCCAAGATGGCCGAGCTCAAGATCCAGCTCGGCATGGTCAAGCGCCACTCCAAGGTCGGATAGCCCCGCCAAAGGTCACTGACCCTGACGCAGTTTGTGGCGCTTGGGCCGCAACTGGTGCGCAAATCGGCTGCTGGTGCCCCTCGGCTTGCGCCGGGAGTGGGCCGGGGACCAGCCTCCCCCAACGCCCGAGACAGGGCGGACGGAGGACGCCCATGATTCCAGGCTCGTTCCAGTATCACCGACCGGCCACGGTGGCCGAGGCCACCCGGCTGCTGTCGAGCTTCGGCGAGGGCGCGCGGCCGCTGGCCGGCGGCCACAGCCTGATCCCCATGATGAAACTGAGGCTGGCGACGCCGGACCACCTGGTCGACCTCCGCGACATCGGCGCACTGAAGGGCATCCGTCGCGACGGCGGCCGCGTCGTGATCGGCGCCATGACCACCCAGCACGAGCTGCTGGCCTCGGCCGAGATCGCCCAGGGGCTGCCGATCCTGCACGAGGCGGCGCTGCTGATCGCCGATCCGCAGGTGCGCTATCGCGGCACGGTGGGCGGCAACGTCGCCAACGGCGATCCCGGCAACGACCTGCCCGGCCTGATGATGGCGCTGGGCGCGACCTACCGCCTGGAAGGCATCGACGGCGGCCGCGACGTCGCCGCGGCGGAGTTCTACCAGGGCGCCTATTTCACCGCGCTCGAGCCCGGCGAGATCCTGGCCTCGGTCGCGATCCCGCTGCCGGCGCGCGGCCACGGCTACGCCTACGAGAAGCTC
>CAYNOF010000414.1:0-2743 GCA_964398335.1 uncultured Rhizobiaceae bacterium | reverse complement strand
CAAAAAGCCGTCTCAGTTCGGATTGCACTCTGCAACTCGGGTGCATGAAGGTGGAATCGCTAGTAATCGCGGATCAGCATGCCGCGGTGAATACGTTCCCGGGCCTTGTACACACCGCCCGTCACACCATGGGAGTTGGTTCTACCCGAAGACGATGCGCCAACCGCAAGGGGGCAGTCGGCCACGGTAGGGTCAGCGACTGGGGTGAAGTCGTAACAAGGTAGCCGTAGGGGAACCTGCGGCTGGATCACCTCCTTTCTAAGGAGACGGATGGAAACCTTCGGGGATTTATCTGTCGCTTTGGACACGGTTCTTCTGCGGAAGAGCCAACGACCTTCGCAAGAAGGTCAGATCTCTTCGGAGATCAGACGTCGCCGCCAACGCATCCCTTTCCGGCAATTGAGAGCGCGCGCCCTTGGGCGTGTGTTCGGCGTGGGATCGAGCTTGGGGCTAGTAGCTCAGTTGGTTAGAGCGCGCGCTTGATAAGCGTGAGGTCGGAGGTTCAAATCCTCCCTGGCCCACCAATTGATGCGCAGCGCTGGGCTGCGAGGCCCGAGAGAGAATCGGGGGGTGTAGCTCAGTTGGGAGAGCGCCTGCTTTGCAAGCAGGAGGTCATCGGTTCGATCCCGTTCACCTCCACCACTATCTGGTGGCAATTGCCGTAAAGGATCCGAGGTTCGGAGCGTTGACGTGGTCCGCTTCGTGACGTGGTTCTGTGACATCGTTGAGAGGAAGCATAAGTCTTGACGTCGAGGTCGGCGTCGGGCGGTGCGTGTGAGCGCGCTGCCTGGTGGTACGACCTCGCGGGTGAGAATGGAGTTCCGTGGACGGGGGATGGCCCCTGCACGGGACGGAGAGCTGAGTGGTCCCCTGGCCCAAGAGGCCGTGGATCGTCGGTTCTTTGAGAGATGTAGAAGCTGATCAAGTGCCAGAAGGGCGTTTGGTGGATGCCTTGGTGCCAAGAGGCGAAGAAGGACGTGGTACGCTGCGATAAGCTTCGGGGAGCCGCGAACGGGCTTTGATCCGAAGATCTCCGAATGGGGAAACCCCACCTTAGGGTGATCCCGTACTGAATACATAGGTGCGGGAGGCGAACCCGGGGAACTGAAACATCTCAGTACCCGGAGGAAAGGACATCAACAGAGACTCCGCGAGTAGTGGCGAGCGAAAGCGGATCAGGCCAGTGGTCTTTGAGAGAGAACCGGAACCGTCTGGAAAGTCGGGCCATAGCGGGTGATAGCCCCGTACGGGTAGCGCTCTTGGAGATCCTTGAGTAAGGCGGGACACGTGCAATCCTGTCTGAAGATGGGGGGACCACCCTCCAAGCCTAAGTACTCCTTGGCGACCGATAGTGGACAAGTACCGTGAGGGAAAGGTGAAAAGCACCCCGACGAGGGGAGTGAAAGAGACCTGAAACCGAACGCCTACAAGCAGTCGGAGCCCCGCAAGGGGTGACGGCGTACCTTTTGTATAATGGGTCAGCGACTTGGTCTGTGCAGCGAGCTTAAGCCGCGAGGCGTAGGCGCAGCGAAAGCGAGTCTGAAGAGGGCGCTATAGTTGCACGGATCAGACCCGAAACCGGGTGATCTAGCCATGGGCAGGTTGAAGGCGTGGTAACGCGCGCTGGAGGACCGAACCCACTTCCGTTGAAAAGGCAGGGGATGACCTGTGGCTAGGGGTGAAAGGCCAATCAAACTCGGAAATAGCTGGTTCTCCGCGAAAACTATTTAGGTAGTGCGTCGCGTGAATGCTGCCGGGGGTAGAGCACCGGAAGGACTAGGGGGGCCCAAAGCCCTACCAAATCCTACCGAACTCCGAATACCGGCAAGTCTTGCGCGGCAGACAGACGGCGGGTGCTAAGGTCCGTCGTCGAGAGGGGAAGAGCCCAGACCGACAGCTAAGGTCCCGAAATCGTGGCTAAGTGGGAAAGGAAGTGGGAAGGCCAAAACAACCAGGAGGTTGGCTTAGAAGCAGCCATCCTTTAAAGAAAGCGTAATAGCTCACTGGTCTAGACAAGCCGTCCTGCGCCGAAAATGTAACGGGGCTCAAGCCACGTACCGAAGCTTCGGGCTTCAGTCTTTGACTGGAGCGGTAGCGGAGCGTTCCGTAAGCCTGCGAAGGTGCATCGTGAGGTGTGCTGGAGGTATCGGAAGTGCGAATGCTGACATGAGTAGCGACAAGGAGCGTGGGAAACGCTCCCGCCGCAAGTCCAAGGGTTCCTGCGCAAGGTTAATCCGCGCAGGGTTAGTCGGTCCCTAAGGCGAGGCCGAGAGGCGTAGTCGATGGGAAGCAGGTTAATATTCCTGCACCTGCTGGTAGTGACGGATTCTGTGGGTTGTTTCTGCGAGAGGGCCGCAAGGCGCGCAGGGGCAGCGAAGGAGTCCCAGGAAACAGCTCCAGCGTATAGACCGTACCCGAAACCGACACAGGTGGACTGGTAGAGTATACCGAGGCGCTTGAGAGAACGGTGTCGAAGGAACTAGGCAAAATGCCCTCGTAACTTCGGGAGAAGAGGGCCTCGCTCATGGGCAACCATGGACGAGGGGCACAGACCAGGGGGTAGCGACTGTTTACTAAAAACACAGGGCTCTGCGAAGCCGAGAGGCGACGTATAGGGTCTGACGCCTGCCCGGTGCCGGAAGGTTAAGAGGAGAGGTGCAAGCCTTGAATCGAAGCCCCGGTAAACGGCGGCCGTAACTATAACGGTCCTAAGGTAGCGAAATTCCTTGTCGGGTAAGTTCCG
>CAYNOF010000413.1:0-4516 GCA_964398335.1 uncultured Rhizobiaceae bacterium | reverse complement strand
GGCGCGCGCCACGCCCGGCCGGCGGCGAGACGCCGGCAAGCGCGGCCGCCGCGGCCGGCACGTCGGCGCCCAACGCCTCGACCGCGGCCAGCACGGCGAGGCTGTTGCGCGCCCAGTGCAGGCCCGGCGCGCCGACGCGATAGCGAAGTTCGCGGCCCAGCACCAGCGCCGAGACGTCGCTGCCGTTCGCATCTGTTCCACAGGCGGTCAGGCGCACATCGGCTGCGGCATCCGTGCCGAAGCTGATGATCCGCTTGATGCCGTGGCCGCGCGCGATGTCCACCAGTGCCGCGAAATGCGGCGAGTCGCGTTCCAGCACCGCCGTGCCGCCGGTCGCGCCGGCGAAGATCTGGCCCTTCTCGCGTACGATGGCGTCGATCGTGCCGAAATACTCGATATGCACCGGCTGGACGGTGGTGATGACGGCGACGTCGGCACGCACCATGCGGGCCAGCGGCTCGATCTCGCCGGGATGATTGGTGCCGACCTCGAAGACGCCGAAGCGCGCATCGACGGGCAGGCGCGCGAGCGTCAGCGGCACGCCGATGTGGTTGTTGAAGCTCGCCGCAGCGGCGTGTGTCGGGCCCTGGCGGGACAGCACGTGGCGCAGCGCGTCCTTGGTGCCGGTCTTGCCGACGCTGCCGGTGATCGCGACCGCCTTGGCCGAGGACCGCGCACGCGCCGCGACGCCCATCGCCGCGAGGCCCTTCAGCGAGTCCGTCACGCGCAACAGCGGCCCGCCGGCGCTCTCGACCGTGAGACTCGGGTCGTCGATCAGCGCGGCGGCGGCCCCGCGCTCGAAGGCGGCCGAGACGAAGGCATGACCGTCCCGCTCGCCGCGCAGCGCGACGAACAGATCGCCGCGCTCCAGCGTGCGCGTGTCGATGGCGATGCCGGTCGCCAGCCATGGCGGGCCGAGCGCGACGCCGCCGGTCGCCGCCTGCGCGTCGGCGGCGGTCCACAGCGGCAGCTTGATGAAGCCGACGCTCATGCCGCCGCCCCCGTGGCACGATCGCCCGAGAGCTCGCGGACGACCTCGGCATCGTCGAAGGGATGCGTGACGTCGCCGATGGTCTGGCCGCGCTCGTGACCCTTGCCGGCGACGACGACGAGATCGTCGGCGCTCTGCGCCGCGTCGAGCGCCGCCGCGATCGCCGCGCGACGGCCCTCGCTCACCTCGTGCACATGGGCGGCGCCATGAGGCACGCCGCGCATGATCTCGCGGCGAATCTCCTGCGGCATCTCGCTGCGCGGATTGTCGTCGGTGACGAAGACGCTGTCGGCGAGGCGGGCTGCGATGCCGCCCATGATCGGCCGCTTGGCGCGGTCGCGGTCGCCGCCGCAGCCGAACACCACGATCAGCCGGCCGCGCGTGAACGGCCGCATGGTGCGCAGCACGATCTCCAGCGCATCGGGCTTGTGCGCGTAGTCGACATAGACCGCTGCACCGGAGCCCGCGCGGCCGACCAGCTCCAGCCGGCCCGGCGCACCACGCAAGCCGCTCAGCGTCTTCGCGGCGCGCTCCGCGTCCTCGCCCGCGGCGACAACGAGGCCGAGCGCCGCCAGCGCATTGGCGGCCATGAAGTCGCCGATCAGCGGCAGCTCGATCGTGTGCGCACGACCGAAGAGCGAGAGCATCAGCGTCTGACCCCGCACCGATGGTCGCGCCTGCTCGAGCTTGATCTCGCGGCCCTGAGCGCCGTAGGTCCACACCCGCACGCCGCGGTGACGGCAGATCTCGGCCAGCGCGGCGGCGCGATCGGAATCGGCGTTGATCACCGCGGTGCCATCGCGCACCAGCAAGTCGGTGAACAGCCGCGCCTTGGCCGCGAAATACGCGTCCATTGTCGGGTGGTAGTCGAGATGCTCGTGCGTGAGGTTGGTGAAGGCGGCGGCACGCGGGTTCACGCCGTCGAGGCGGAACTGGTCGAGGCCGTGGCTCGACGCCTCCATCGCCACGCGCTCGATGCCGGCGCGCTTGAGGCTGGCGAGGTCGGCGTGCAGCGCCACCGGATCCGGCGTCGTCAGGCCCGGCGGCCGGTTGAGCGCCGGCGAGACGATGCCCAACGTGCCGACGCTGGCGGCGGGATGGCCCAGCGCCGTCCAGATCTGGCGCGCGAAATCGGCGGTCGAGGTCTTTCCGTTGGTGCCGGTGACGGCGACGATGATCGAGGGCTGCGGCCCGGCGAGGGCGCGGGCGATCTGCGCCAGGGCGCGGCGCGGTTCGGCCTGGCGCAACACCACGACATCCTGCGGCACGCCGTCGAGCACGGCGTCGCGACCGGCGAGGATGGCGATGGCGCCCGAGCGCACGGCCTGGGCGGCGAAGCGCGCGCCGTCGACCTTGCTGCCGGGCAGCGCGGCGAAGAGATAGCCGGGCTTCACCGCACGCGAATCCGCCGTCACGCCGGCGATCTCGCGATCGGAGGCGCGGTCCAGACTGGTCGGCAGCAATTCGCTCAAGCGCAAGTCAGCGGCCTCCCGCCTGCGGGGTGGAGCCGAGGATCTGGTCGATCGTCACGCCGGCAGTCTTCGCCGCGGCGGGCTTGGTCGTCGACGGCGCCGCCGCCGGCTTCGCGGCCTCGCGCGCCGCCGCGGCATCGGCCGCCGCCATGCCCTTGGCAGCCAATGCCGGGTCGACCGGGGGGATACCATACAACACGGTGAGGTGCTGGATGATCGCCTTCACCGAGGGCGCCGCCACCCAGCCGCCCGTGGCGTAGCCGCCGGTGTCCTTGGTGCCCTTGGGCTCGTCCATCGACACCATCACGATGTAGCGCGGCGCGCGCATCGGAAAGACGCCGACGAACGAGCTGATCAGCGCCTTCTCGCGATAGCCCGACTTGCCGGCCTTTTCGGCGGTGCCGGTCTTGCCGCCGACCTCGTAGCCCGGCACGTCAGCCTCCTTGCCGGTGCCCTCGGTGACGACCAGCCGCAGCAGGTCGCGCATATGCGCCGAGGTCCTGGCCTGGATCACGCGAACGCCCGTATCGGCGGCGCGCGGACCGTCGCGCTTCAGCAGGGTCGGCGGATAATAGACACCGCCATTGATCATCGCCGCGGTGCCGGCGACGACGTGCAGCGGCGTCACCGACATGCCGTGGCCGAAGGCGATGGTCAGCAGGTTGATCTTGCGCCAGTGCTTGGGATAGAGCGGATGGCCGACTTCAGGCAGCTCGATCGGCACCGGCCTGAGCATGCCGATCTTGTCGAAGAAGGCGCGTTGGCCCTCGATGCCGACCTCCAGCGCCATCTTGGCCGAGCCGATGTTGGACGAGTACTTGAAGATGTCCGAGATCGTCATCGCGCGATGCTGGCCGTGATAGTCGCTGATCGTGAAGCGATCGATCTTGATCGGCTCGCGCGCATCGAAGACCGACGCCGGCGTGAAGCGGCCGGTGTCGAGCACCATCGCGGTATTGAAGATCTTGAAGGTCGAGCCCTGCTCGTAGACGCCGAGCGTCGAGCGGTTGAACAGCGCCTCGGGCGAGATCGTGCGATGATGGTTGGGATCGTAGGCCGGCAGCGAGGCCATCGCCAGCAGCTCGCCGGTGTTGACGTCCATCACGAGGGCGGTGGCGCCGATCGCCGAGAATTTCTGCACCGCGCGCGCCAGCTCCTGCTCGACGAAGCGCTGCAGGCGCATGTCGATCGACAGGGTCAGTCGCTCGCCCTGGCGCAGGCGCTGGTCGAAGGACTTCTCGATGCCGGCGGTGCCGACGTTGTCGATGTCGGTGTAGCCCAGGACATGCGGCGCCACCGCGCCCTGCGGGAAAATGCGGCGCTCCTGGTTCTGGAACTCGAAGCCGGGCAGACCCAGGCGGTTGACCGCGTCCTGCTCGCGCGGGCTGAGCGCGCGCTTGACCCAGATCCAGCTCTTGCCCGATTCGAGCTTCTCGCGGATGTCCTCGGGCTTGAACTCCGGCAGCACGCCGGCGATCTTGCGCGAGGCCTCCTCGACGTCGATCACCTGGCGAGGATTGACGAACAGCGAGGCCACCGGCAGCGAGGTCGCCAGGATCACACCGTTGCGGTCGACGATCTCGGCACGTTCGGCGCGCACCGTGTTGCCCGCTACCGCCGTACCCGGTCCATTGCCTTCGCCGGCCTCGCGCAACAGCGACACATGCGCCATGCGCAGCCCGATGACTGCGAACAGCACCGCGAAGACCGCGCCGGCAGCCGACAGGCGCGCCCGTGCGACTTCCAGCGCGTCGCGCGCCGCGCTCGCCGGGCGGCGGGGAACGGACAGCTGGTCGTCGGCCGTCTCGACGTCGTCGGCCGGACGACGGCGCCACAGCCGCGCGATCACCGATGACCCCCGGCCGTCGGCGCGGTAGGTGGGGCGGGTGGCGTCGGCGCGGCCGCCGCGGGTGGCGGCGCATCGTCGTCGTCGATGCCCGAGGTCACCGGCTCGTCGATCAACGGCTTGGCCTTGGAAGGAGTGGAGGGGGGGGGGTTGGAGGCCGCCCCCCTTTGGGGGGGGGGGGGGGGGGGGGTTGGCGGCCCGGGGGGG
>CAYNOF010000412.1:0-1149 GCA_964398335.1 uncultured Rhizobiaceae bacterium | reverse complement strand
GGTGAGTGGCGCCAGCATCACCGCCGGCGGCGGCATCGCGGTCGAGAACACCACCGGCAGCATCACGACGGTGGGCGCGCTCGGCGCGGCCAATGGCGCGGTCAGCCTGACGGCGATTGCGTCCGGCAAGGGCATCACGCTCGGCGGCACGGTCAGCGGCGTGGGCGTGTCGCTGAAGGCGAACGCCGCGCTGAGCATTAACCAGGCGATCAATGCCGGCGCGGGCACGGCGTCGCTCGAGACCACCGGCAGCGGCAGCACGATCACGGCAACCGCGGCGATCACCGCCACTACGCTCAGCGTCACGACGCAGAACGGCGAGGTCGTGCTGAACCAGAACAACGCGCTGACCAATCTCGGCGCGGTCAGCACCGGCACCGGCGATTTCAGCCTGTTCGACCTCGGCGGCCTGACCGTGACCGGCGCGGTGGCGTCGAACCGCATCACGCTCAACACCACCGGCACGCTCGACATCCGCAACACGCTCACGACCGTCAACACGGCGACCCTCACCGGCAGCACGGGCATCACCCAGACCGCGGGCGGCGTGATCGATGCCGGCGTGCTGCGCCTGACGACGACCAACGCCGACGCCACCCTGGATACGGCGACCAACATCGTCAGCCAGATCGCGGCCGGCCTGGGCAACGGCGCGCTGGCGCTGAAGAGCAACACCGGCTCGCTGAGCGTGGTGGCGCCCGGCATCACCGCCAATGGCGGCGTCACGCTGACCAACACCGGCACGATCACGCAGTTCTCGGGCGGCGTGATCACCACCTCGGGCGCGCTCAGCCTGGCGACGACCAACGCGAATGCGACGCTGAACGCGGCGACCAACGTGATCGGCAGCCTCGGCACGGTGGCGCTGGGCAGCGGCGCGCTCAACCTGCTCGACGCCGGCGGCCTGACGGTGAGCGGCGCGGTCGGCGCCACCGGCGGCATCACGCTCAGCACCTCGGGGGCGCTGACGATCAACGCGGCGCTGAACGCCGGCGCCGGCAGCGTCGCGCTGTCGGCCACGGCGGCGGGCGATATCGGCCAGGGCGCATCGGGGGTGATCACGTCAGGCACGCTGACGGCGAACGCCTCCAGCGGCCAGGTCGCGCTCGACGGCGCGACCAACCAGGTCTCGGCGCTGGGCGCATCCGG
>CAYNOF010000411.1:0-2915 GCA_964398335.1 uncultured Rhizobiaceae bacterium | reverse complement strand
GATGACACCCACCCACTGCCGACGATCGAAAACCTGGGTGACCCCGTCCTGGCGGCGATCTGGCAGCCGCCCGTGCGCAGCCGCCTCAACCCGGGGCTGAGCGGCTCCGGCCACATCGTCCAGGTCAACGGCAAGCAATGGGTCTTCCTCTATCGCGAGGTGACGATCTATGGCGGCAACTGGCTGGTCGGCCGCTACTTCCCGATCGAGGTGGCGACACAGGACCTCGAGCGGCTGCGCTGGGGCGTGATCGGCGGCGGCACGGCTCTCCTGGGCGCGCTGCTGCTGGCCGTCGTCATGGGCATCCGCGTCGGCGGCTCGATCCGCGATCTCGGCACCGCGGCGGAAGCGCTGGAGCGGCTGGATTTCCAGACCGTGCCGCGTGTGCATTCGCGCCTGCGCGAGCTCGACGATGCCGGCGAGGCGCTGGAGAAGGCACATGGCGCGCTGAAATGGTTTGGCCTCTACGTGCCGCGCCGCCTGGTGACGCGGCTGATGGAGGAAGGCACCGACACCCTGGTATCGCGCCGCCGCGTGATCACGGTGATGTTCACCGATATCGTCGGCTTCACGCCGCAGGCCGAGGAGATGGACGAGCTCAACAGCGCCGAGCTGCTGAACCAGCATTTCGAGATGTTGGGCGGCGCGATCGAGCACGAGCACGGCGTGATCGACAAGTACATCGGCGACTGCGTGATGGCGGTGTGGGGCGGCATCCGCCGCATGCCCGACCACGCCGATGCCGCCTGCCGCGCCGCGCTGGCGATCGCCCGCCTGATCCGCGAGGACAACGACAAGCGCCGCGCCGACGGCCTGCTGCCGATCCGCGTGCGCATCGGCATCCACTCGGGCCCGGCGGTGGTCGGCAATATCGGCGCGCCGGGACGGCTGAACTACACCGTGGTCGGCGACACGGTGAACGTGGCGCAGCGCTTCGAGCAGCTCGGCAAGCAGCACATGGCGCCGACCGACGAGGTCATCGTGCTGATCAGCGGCGACACGCTGGGCATGATCCAGGACCGCAAGTCGCTGGGCGTCGAGCCGGTCTTCGTCGGCGAGCAGACCGTACGCGGCCGGCACGAGCCCGAGCAGGTCTATCGTTTGGTGTGACTTCCGGCCTTCTCCGCGCCTTCGCGGAGAGAAGCAAGACTACCGTCTCTGATTCTCGGGCACCGGCTGCGAGCCCGGCCGACGCTGCGGTGGCGCCGCTGTCGATGCCGAGGGCGTCGGCAGCGGCGGCATGCGGCGCAGTTCGTCGTAGCGTGCCGGCGAGGACAGCACCGACGTCACCAGCGCCAGCCGGAAGCCAACCGTCGGCGCGCGGCGCGCGCCCTTCTCGTCGAACGGCGTGAGCTCCTGGCGGTAGGACGAGCGGATATCGGGCTCGGCGGTCTGGTAGCTGCCGCCGCGGATGGTGTAGCCGCCGGCCTGGCCACGCGCCTGCGACTGGCGCACGACACGGAAGGGCTCGAGCACGATCTCGTCGGCATTGCCCAGCATGTCGTGCAGGCCCAGCGGATTGGGCTTCAACACGCCGACGATCTGCAGCTCGCTGTTGGACGAGCGCGTGCTGCGGAACCAGACATACTGCTCGATGCCGCCGGGCATCGGAAAGGTGCGCGCCGCGAATTCCTGCGGCGAGACCTCCAGCCCGCCGCGCGCGGCGTATTCCCATTCCGCCTCGGTCGGCAGGCGCACATAGCCGATGGCGTTGTCCTCCTGCGGCAGGCGCTGGCGCGCGTGCTTCATCAGCCATTCGGAGTAGTTCTGGCTCGCCTGCACCGCCTCGAACCAGGTGACGCCGGTGGCCGGCAGCAGGCGCTCGCGCGCGGGCGTCGCGCAGTCACCCTGCAGGGCCGCCATCTGCAGCGCAGTGGTCTCGTACTTCGCGAGATAGAAGTAGCGCCGCTTGGGATCGGCGCGATCGGTGAAGGCGCCTTCGATCGGCTCCTCGCGGCTGCCCTCGGAGACGGCGAAGCGCGGATCGTCGCTGCCCAGCACGACCAGGCGGCGCTGGCGCTTCGGGTCGGGCCGCGGCACCTCGACGCGACGGAACGCCATCGCGCCGCCGCAGGGCATCGGCAGGATGAAATCGTCCGCCAGCGGCCTGGGATTGTAGACGGCCGGCTCCCAGTCGCCGCGGCCGAGAATCCCCGCCAGTCCGGCGGCACCCACCGCCAGGGCGACCGTGCACAGCGAGGCGATGGCGCGCAGCGCGAGCAACGTTCACTCCCTGTTGATCGGACAATCGATTCAAGGAAGGCAATACGGCACCAACAAGGCATGGCAGAGTATGTCCGGCCGCAAGGAGGCGCCGATGTCCTTCACCATCCGCCGCATCGATCACGTGGTGCTGCGCGTGCACGATATGGCCGCGATGATCGCGTTCTATGAACAGGCGCTGGGCTGCAAGGTCGAGCGCCGGCTGGATCGCATCAGCCTGGTGCAGCTGCGCGCCGGCGATTGCCTGCTCGACCTCGTGGCCAACGACCAGCCGCGCACCGGCAGGAACATGGACCATTTGTGCTTCCGCGTGGATCCGTTCGATCCCCGGGATATCGCGGCGCGCCTGAAGCCCTTCGACATCGATCCCGGCGAAGCGGTCGATCGCTACGGCGCCGAGGGCGACGGCCCGTCGATCTATTTCAACGATCCCGAAGGCAACCAGATCGAGCTGAAAGGCCCGGCGCATACGCCGGCGCGCCGGCCGGCCTAGTCGTTGGCCAGCACCACGTTGCGCACCAGCGGATAGATCTGGCCGCTCCAGCGCCGGCCGCTGAAGACACCGTAGTGGCCGACGCCCTCCTGGCGATAGTGGTGTTTTGCCGCTGGGCGTATGCCGGAACACAGATCGTGGGCCGCGGCCGTTTGGCCAAGGGCGCAGATGTCGTCATCGACACCTTCGACGGTCATCA
>CAYNOF010000410.1:0-18329 GCA_964398335.1 uncultured Rhizobiaceae bacterium | reverse complement strand
GCCTCGATCCGCAAGAACATCTCCGAGGTGCTGCAGTCGATCGCCGAGCGCGACCACTACACGGTCGACACCGGCATCTCGGGCGACGTGCATCTCGTCGGCCACAACCTCAAGGCCCATCTCGCCGACCTCGAGAAGCGCATGCGCGACGCGGCCTCGAACCTGGAGTTCGAGGAGGCCGCGAGGCTGCGCGACGAGATCCGCCGGCTCGAAGCCAACGAGCTCGGCCTGCCGCTCGAGGCGGGCAAGGGCGGTCGCGCGTTGGCCGACGTGGCGCCGCAGCCGTTCGGCGGCCCGCGCGACACGCGCGTGTTCCGCGGCGTGCGCACCGGCTCAGGCTCGCGCGGCCGGCCCGCGCGCAAGAGTGGCGGCCGCCGCTGACGAGCAACCTGCGGCGACTGGAACGCTCAATACCATTGGTAGCATTTCCGGTAGGACTGCTGTTAATTCACTGATAAGCTTCTGACGGCGTGAAAGGCGATCGGACTCGGCCGCATCCTTCGGCAGTCGCGCCAGGCTTGGGTTTGACGGCCGCTCGCGCGGTTTCGCGTCATTTTGTCGGATGGACGCGCGGCAAGCCTGTCCAGCAATTCTTGATTGACGAGCCGATTCACGAGGCCGGAAGGTTGTGTTATGATTCAAGGAATTGGTAACGCGCTTTTCACGCGCTCGACCATGGGCCCTTTGGTATAGAACGAAATCCGCAACAAGGCTCTACCTGACGTTGTCTATGGTCGCTTCTGACGCGAATCCGACGCCCCAGGCCGGAGAACGGGCCTTCGTTGCGGTCGCCAGCGCGATGCTGGCAGCGCAAACGCTGACCGCTTTCGCTTGGCAGGCGATCCCGGTTCTCGCGCCGGCGGCCAGCGCCAGCTACGGCATCGGCGACGAGTACATCGGCTTCCTCACCTCGCTGGTCTACCTGTTCGCCATGATCTCGGCCCTGGTGGGCGGCTCGATGGCGACGCATTTCGGCGCCATCACGGTGAGCCAGCGGGCGCTCCTGTGCTGCGCCATCGGCGCACTGCTGTTCGGCGTCGGCAGCTACTGGACCATCATCTTCGTCGGCGTGCTGATCGGCTGCGGCTATGGCCCGCCGACACCAGCCAGTTCCCAGGTGCTGGCGCGCGTCACTCCGCCGCGCCTCGCCAACGTGGTGTTCTCGATCAAGCAGACCGGCATCCCGCTGGGCGGCGTGCTGGCCGGCGCGACCATTCCCTGGATCGAGCGGCTGTGGGGCTGGCAGGTCGCCGCCTTCGTCGTGACGTTCTCCTGCATCATGCTCGCCTTCGCGCTGCAGCCGATGCGTCAGGTCTACGACATCGAGGGCAAGCTCAATGCCCACATGCCGACGCCGCGGCTGCGCGACTTCCTCAAGCCGGTGCGCGAGGTCTGGCGGCGGCCGCAACTGCGCCGCCTGGCGCTGGCCTCGACCTTCTTCTCGGCGACGCAGGGCTCGCTGTCGGTCTTCATCGTCATCTACGGCGTCAACCACCTGCACATGTCGCTGGTCAAGGCCGGTGCGCTGGGCTCGCTGCTGGCGCTGTCGGGCATCTTCGGCCGCATCGTCTGGGGCGTCATCGCCGAGATCACGCGCAAGCCGCGCCACGTGCTGCTGGGTTTCGCGGTCTCGATGACCATCGGGTTGATGGCGCTGGCGCTGGCGCAGCCGAGCTGGCCGCTGCTCACCTATTACGGGCTGGTGGTTTTCCTCGGCCTGACCGCGATCAGCTGGACCGGCGTCTACGTCGCGGAGATCGCCCGTCTGGCGCCGCCGGGCCGTGCCGGCGAGATCACCGGCGGCACGGTGGTCTTCACCTTCGCCGGGCCATTGGTCAGCCCGGCGCTGTTCAGCATCGCGCTGGTGCTGACCGACTCCTATGCCTGGGGCTTCGGCCTGCTGGCCGCCGGCACCTTCGCCGCCGTCATCCTGATGATCCAGGTATTGCGCGCCCATCCGGATCCAGAAGATGGGCCGACGGCGAATCCCGGCACCTGATAGCAGGCCTGACGAGCCCCGGAAGAGGCAGGCCGGCCCGGGCGTTCGCAGAATCCGGCAAGTCAAAGGAGTTGGGCGGCCGCCTCGATCGCGTAAGCTGAGGGCGAGAGCGGATGCCGCGCTACGTGTGAAGGTGGAGGAGATGATGGCGATTGCAGAGGAACAGGATTGGATCGCGGAGCATCGCCGTGAACTGGCCCATCGGTCCACGGAAGCCGGCGACAAAGCGGCCAAGGAAGCCCAGGCCGCAGCGAGCGAGGCCGTGAAGACCATCCCCGATCCGCAGATGCGCGTGGTGGCCCGCCTGCTTGCCGATCTCATGGCGCGCGACCCCGATGGCCACACCGATCCACGGCGCGCCGATTGGCACATGGTCGCGATCGCGGGACTCTTGAAGACAGCGCGAGATACCACTCCCGGTTCCTAGTGGCTGCCTGCGGGCCTCGATCCGAGACCCGCCCGGAGCGATCACCGCTTCCGCCCAAAGGGCGTCTCGCGTAAAATGCACCAAATATTGTCCTGGTCGGCCTCTATCCCATGCCCAGCGCTCGCCCGCTCGTTACGGCCCTGATCAACTCCTACAACTACGGCCGGTATCTTCCCTTCGCGATCAACAGCGTCCTCAATCAGACCTATCCGAACATCGAGATCATCGTCATCGACGACGGCTCGACGGATTACACCGCGGAGGTTCTGGCGGGATACAAGGACAAGGTCCGCTGGGTTCGCACGGAGAACGGCGGCCAGGCGCAGGCGTTCAATCTCGGAATCCCGCTGGCATCCGGCGACCTTGTCATGATGCTGGACGCCGACGACATGTGGCTGCCGCGGAAAGTCGAGCGCATGGTCGAGGTCGCCGAGCAGCGTCCCAACGCGGTCATGCTCTACCACCGCTTCCAGAACGTCGATCCGCAAGGCAACAAGCTGGGAGCGCCGCAGCCGCACGCGCTGACCGACGGCAGCTATCGCAGGAAGTACATCCGCTCCGGTGGTTCGTGGTGGAGCCCGATCACCTCGGTGCTGACGGTGCGGCCGCAGCACATCAAGCGCGCCTTGCCCATACCGACCTATCCCCTGAGGGAAGGGGCCGACACGCTGCTCACCGATTTCTGCGCCCTGACCGGCGAGATCGCGTCGATACCCGACACGCTCACCAATCGGCTGCTGCACGGCTCCAATCTCTACGCGTCGGGCCGCGATGACCGCTCGTACCGCTCCAAGGAGATCCGCGAAGCCGATGTCCGCCGCATCGAGTGGCGCATGTTCTGCCTGCGGCAGGTGATCGAGCGCGACGGCGGAAAGTTCAACGTCGACCTCGACCGCAACGAATGGCGAGTGACGAACCTCTATTGGCTGGGCCGCGTCTCGCTGTGGAATGTCGTCTGGAGCAGCCTGAGGTGCCCGGAGCACTCGATGAAAGAGCGTGTCCAGCGATTGAAATGGGTCCTGGCCAACAAGCGCCTGTATCGCGAGGACTGAGCAGGCGCCCCGCCGTCAGGCTTCAGCCAGCTTTTCCAGCTGCTCGACAATCACCGGCAGGGCGTTCGGAAGATTGGTGTCGGCGAACTGACGCGCGTGATGCTGGGCAGCGACCACCAGGGAATTGTCCCGCAACAGGTCGCGCATGGCCGCGGACATCTCGCTGACCTCGGTCGTCGCCGGCTTCGTCCAGGAGAAGGACATCCAGCCCACCATATAGGTCAGGATCTCCTGTTCGCGCTTCCACGGGATCATGAGCTGCGGGCGGCCCTTCGTCAGGCAGCGCTGCGCCACATCGTGCACGCCATGATGCACGAGGGCGCTCGCGGTCTCGACCTGGGCCAGCAGGGCAGCATGACTGGTCCAGAACTTGATGTGCGGCTGCTGCTCGAGAAAGCGCCGCATGCCCGTGGTCACGCCGCTGATATTGATGTCGACCGGGATGGCTCCCAGCCCGCTGACCGCCAGCACGATCGCCTCGACACCCGGACACTGGACGTCGAGAAACACCGCCAAGCGCGGCTTCGTCGGCGGAATCGTCGGCTGCGGGCTGTCGCCCAGGAGGCCGATCGTCAGCGTCCGGCGCAGCTGCAGATACGGATCGAGAGTCGGCGGCCCGTAGAGGATCGGCGTGCAGCCCTTCATGACTTCCGAGAGCGCCGCCAGCGCCGGCATGCCGAAGCGCGCCAGCACCGCGTTGGCGTTGGCGAGCATGACATTCTCGTCGGCCAGCGGCGTCGAATTGACGGACATCCGTGGAAACGACGTGCCGAGGACCGGTGGCACGGAGAAGCCGTTGCCGATCGCGACCGTCGGCGCGTGGAACTGGCCGATCAGCCACAAGACCGGCGTGGAGAAGCCCACGATCAGGTCCGGCTTCAGCCCCTCGAGCTGGCGGTGCCAGATCGACGCCAGGGTCTGCAGCGTCTGCCTGTCGTCGAAGCCCGCCATCGCCATCTGGTCGGCAAATCCGTCGACCGGCGGACGCTTCATGACCAGGCTCGGCGTCGCCGACAGGACAGGAGCCTGATGCAGCTCGCTCGGCGTCCAGCTTCCTGCCTGATCGACGAAGGCAACCGGATCGCCGACCACGTAGATCGCCTTGTGCCCTTTCGCTTCCAGGGCGGCACCCACCGTCAATGCGTCTCGAATGAGCTCGGTGGGCGCACCGTAATCCAAAGAAACTAGGATGCGCATAACTCGTCCCGATATGATCTTTCCGGCCGATCAGCATCCGCCGGCACGTTGAGGCGCTGCACGCCGTCGCTCAAAGCCAGGCGTAGTCGCGTTCGCTCGCGGGCCGCATCTTCATCTTCTCGTCGCGGCTGATGAAGCGCGTCTCGTCGGTCCACTCGAAGCCGTCCTCGGCCAGCAACTGAACCATCTCGGCGTGGGTCTCGCGGAAGCTCTGCCCGCGCGTCGCATCGAGGTCGTTGGAGAACAGCATCAGCTCGCGGATCACGTCGCGATTGAACGGCGTCTCCATCGTATCGAGATAGCGCGCCAGCGACAGGACCTGGGCCTTCGTCTTTTCCCGGCAATCGGCGTCGTGATAGGCGAACAGCTTGGCCGCGGCGGCCTTGCGCACCCGCGGCGGCAGATGATGAATCGCCAGCCTGTCGGGCATGTGCAGGACGTTCATGGTGATATCCATGTCCATCGAGTCACAGAACCGGAAGATCTCGACGAGATTGAGCACGTTGTAGACCTGGATGACCGGCGGCACCTTGCACAGCAGACCGTGCTCGTACTTCAGCTTCCGCACATTGGCTTCCACCGTGCTCCAGCGCGCCGGATAGCGGATGTACTCGTATGTGTCGCCGACCGCGTCGAGGCTGAGCAGCATCTCGACGTGACGGAACTTCTTGATACGCTCGATGTAGCGCGGATTGACGCTGGTGCAGTTGGTCGACAGCTCGAGGTGGATGCGGCTGGCGGCGCCCGTATCGACGAGATAGCCGAGGATGTCGGCCACCCGATCGTTGATCAGCGGCTCGCCGCCGGTGATGTACAGCCGCTCCAGCGAGTCGATGGACTTCAGCGCGTCACCGAAGACCTTGTCGTCGTTCATGTACCAGGGTTCATCCTGGTCCCTCTGCGGCGACAGCAGCTGCGGATGCATCGCCGGTGCTTCCAGCGTGTGCCGGTTCAGCATCAGGTGCGTCAGCGGAACGCCGCGCTCCACCTCGCCCATCTTCTCGATGATGCGGTTGCTGACGATCTCGACGATCAGTTCGCGACCGGCCTCGAAACCCTCGAGGTCGATCACGACAGGGCCGTCGCCGTCCTTCAGCACGCCGCTCGCCATCGAGCGGCCGTTGATGACGATGCGGTAATCCTGCCCCTTGCGCCCCACGTGGTGGAACGCGATCTCCAGGCTGTGCAGCCGTGCATCGTTCGGCAACGGCACGTTCATGGTCGCATGCCCGTCCGTCCACGCCCGCACGATACCGTCGTAGTACTCATGCGGGTGAATGCCCGACGTGCGCACGCCGATCCGTGGCTCGGGCCCCAGCCGGGCCGACGGCCCGCGCCAGATCGCGTGCAGCGGATCGACGCCGCCGCTCCACCTGGAGTGCACCGGATCGCGCTCGATCTGCGAGCTCGCGGCGCCGTAGCACATGCGGCATTTCAGGTTGCAGAGGTTGCTGATCTCCAGCTTGATGAAGCTGGGCGAGCGATCGACGCGGTAGTTTGCATCCGCGCCGTACTGGGCGAGCGACGCCGCCGTGCGCTTGCGTCCCATGATGGGCTCGAGGCCGGTATGGGTGCGATAGCTCTGGCCGCTGGCGGCCTCGCTCTCGTAGCACACCTCGCAGGCGGAAATCCGCTCACCCCGCATCATGCCGCGCCGGATGTTGCGCATGTATGCGGAGTTCCAGATCTCGTCCATTGTGTTGACGTTCAGCGACATCGGCGCGCCATGCTGGCTGACATTGTCGTGCGCCACGCAACAGACCCGCGCGGTTCCCTCCGGCCCGATGCACAGATGCTCGAAAGGCAGGGCGCAGAAAGTCTTCGGATCAGGCCAGTTCAATTGGTCCCCCATTCCCCTCTCGTCATCGACCTGAGAGGCTGACTCCAACCACATAAGCCCGGACGTCAGCCAACTAGCAGTCCCACATATATTCTTTGGACTTATTTTTTGTAAATTTTACTCTATTCCCCCGCGCGAATACATGCCGATCTGCCGACCGCCTCTGTCATGTTCGGCGAACGCGATTTCCATTTCCTTGACCCATGTCAAACGGTTGCCGCGCATCGATCAAAAATCGCGCCGGGGATGCGACACCGTGGTCCAGCTTCAGGCTGGTGACATGCCGGCGCGCCATCGCAGTTCAGGTCACACCGAATCGGCCCGAATTACCCCTCTAGAATGGAGCAGTTTCTGCAGTTAAGCGCACGACAGTCGTTGATCAAATCAGGTGTCTATGCTATATCATTGAAATATAAAGATATTTTTTCTCCTAAGTTCATATCCGCG
Organism: uncultured Rhizobiaceae bacterium; assembly: GCA_964398335.1. Taxonomy (GTDB): domain Bacteria; phylum Pseudomonadota; class Alphaproteobacteria; order Reyranellales; family Reyranellaceae; genus JAFAZJ01. The sequence goes on along the minus strand of CAYNOF010000410.1, from coordinate 11,367 downwards.
TTCTGCGGTCATCGATTGGATGGAAATAATGTTTCGTGCAATTCGGCATTTTGCCGTGGCGATGGCGATTGTCGCGTCTCCGATTACCTTCATCGACCGGACCAACGCCAGCGAGATGGACAGCCTCAGGACGCTCGAGGACACGTTCCGCGCCTTCCAGGACACGGCGATGCGCGTCAACAACGTCCGGGCGACCGAGCTGGCGCGATGGAATGGCCCGATCTACCTCGCCTACGCCGAGGGCGTGGAGCGGGCGCGACCCGAGGTCGACGCCATGGTGGGCACGCTGGCCACGATGGCCAAGGTCCCGGTCGAGCGGGTCTCGGCCAGTGATCCGCGCGTCAATTTCCTGGTTCGGGCATCGGTACGGAACTCGATGGGCAACACGCGCTGCTTCGCGCACATCGACTGGGACGGCGCCGGGCACATGACGCGCGTCGAGCTGAACCTCAACATGACGAACCGCGAGCGGCTGACGCGCTGCATCAACCATGAGACGGTGCATGGCTTCGGCTTGCGCGATCATCCCGATACCGCCTTCAGCGTGCTGAGCTACAAATACGCCATGCAGGCCCAGCTGACCGACTCCGACCGCATCGTGCTGGCGACGCTCTACGACGCGCGTCTGCCGATCACCGGCCAGATGGACTCGATCGGTCAGATCGCCTGCGGGCTGATCGCGGAGCGTCTGCAGATCTCGGCCGACCGCGCCGCGCCGGTCTGCAACCAGCGGTCCACGCCGCCGCGCACATCCGTGTTCGCGCGCGCGCACGACATCAAGGAAAACATCGGCCAGTAGGATCGATCAGCGCTCGGCGAACTGACGGCGCCAATCCTCGCCGAGCAAGGCGAACAGCACGTGGTCGTGCCACGTGCCGTTGATCTTCAGGTACTGGCGCGCCAGCCCCTCCTCGCGGAAGCCGACCTTGCGCAGCACCGACTTGCTGGGCTCGTTGCTCGGCAGGCAGGCCGCCTCGAGCCGGCGCAGGCGCACCTCGTCGAACATGAACGGCAGCAGCGCCGCGAGGCCCTCGGTCATGTAGCCGTGGCCGGCGTAGCGCTCGCCCATCCAGTAGCCGATGCTGGCGCTCTGCGCGACGCCGCGGCGCACGTTGGACACCGAGATACCGCCGGCCAGCCGGCGCGTGTCGTTGACGAAGATGAAGAAGGTATAACCCTCGCCGGCGCGCCATTCCTGCATGTAGTGGCGCAGGCGGCGGCGATAGGAGTCGCGCGTCAGCGCGTCCTCCGTCCACGACGGCTCCCAGGGCGTGAGGAAGGCGCGGCTGGCGGCGCGCAACTCGGCCCACTCGCGCCAGTCGTCGAGGTTGGGCATGCGCAGGTAAACACGCTCCGACTGCAGGCGCGGCGTCGAGGCCAGCGCGAGAGGCACGTCGGACAGGCGGAACATCCCTGATGTCGCTCCCTCTGGGTGTGACGGCTATCTTACACGAATTCCAACCTTTGCCCATGGCCCCACCGCGCTACGGGCGCAGGCGAGCCGTGATCGAGTCGTAGGTCTCCAGCCCCGCCACCGGCCCCAGGGCACAGACGCTGGGCTTGCCGGCCAGCAGCCGACGGGCCACACGCTGCACTGCAGCACGATCGACCGCCTCGATGCGCGCCACGGTCTCGGCATAGGGGATCACGCGGTCGTAGGTCAGCAGATGCCGCGCCGCCTGCTCGCAGCGCGCATGGGTCGACTCCAGGGCCATCAGCACGCCGGCCTTGAGCTGGGCCCGGGCGCGCTGGATCTCGCTCTCCTGCACGGTGTCGGCCACCGAGGTGAACTCGGCGCAGACCATCGGCACCAGCTCGGCCAGGCTCTCGGCGCCGGTGCCGGCATAGATGCCGAACAGCCCGCCGTCGCGATAGGACGAGGTGAAGGACGAGATGCTGTAGACCAGCCCGCGCTCCTCGCGGATGCGCTGGAACAGGCGCGAGGACATGCCGCCGCCGAACAGGGTCGAGAACACCGCCAGCGCGTGGTGGTCGGGGTCGTGGTACGAGAAGCTCTCGCTGCCGATCAGCAGGTGCACCTGCTCCAGGTCGTCACCATCGCGGCGGTCGCCGCCGACATACTGCGCCGCATCAGGCGCGGCGCCCTCGCCCGACTTCGGCACACGCGCGAAGGCCTTGGCCGCGAGTTCGACGAAACGCTCGTGCTCGATCGCGCCGGCAGCGGACAGCACCATGCGCCCGCCGTGATAGCGCGCGCCGAGCCAGGCGAAGAGATCATCGCGCGAGATCGCCGTCACCGTCTCCTCGGTGCCGAGTACCGGCCGGCCCAGCGGCTGGCCGGGAAACGCGACCTCCTGGAAGCGGTCGAAGATGATGTCATCGGGGGTGTCGTGCGCCTGGCCGATCTCCTGCAGGATCACGCCGCGCTCGCGGCTGAGTTCCTCCTCGACGAAGGTCGACTCCAGCAGGATGTCGGCGACCAGGTCGACCGCCAGCGCGACGTCCTCCTTGAGGATGGTGGCGTGGTAGGCCGTGGTCTGGCTGCCTGTATTGTCGTTGAGGCTGCCGCCGACCGTCTCGATCTCCTCGGCGATGCCGCGCGCCGTGCGCCGCCGCGTGCCCTTGAACGCCATGTGCTCGAGCATGTGCGCCAGCCCGTTGCGCTGCGCGCTCTCGTGCCGCGCACCGGCGGCGATCCACACGCCCAACGCCACGGTCTCGACCGAAGCCATCGTGTCGGTGACGACACGCAGGCCGTTGTCGAGGGTGGTGATCTTGATGCTCATCGCGGTGCCGGCGTGGTGTCCATGAGCTGCTGCAAGGCCTGCAGGTCGTTGCCCAGCACCGTACAACGCTCCGGCCGTTTGTAGTGATGCGCCAGTCGCTCGGGCAGCGGCGGCCGCGTGCCGACGGCGCGCTCGACCGCGTCGGGGAACTTCGCGGGATGCGCGGTGGCCAGCACGACCATCGGCATATCAGGGTTGCCGCGCTTCTGCCGCGCCACGGCGTAGCCGATCGCGGTGTGCGGATCGAGCAGCTCGCCGGTGTCGCGCAGCGCCTCGGCGATGACGCGCAACGTGCCGGCATCATCGAGCCGGCCGGCATCGAAGATGCCGCGCGCGCGCAGGAGCTGCGTGGCGCTGGCGCGCATCGTGCCGGTGGCGCGGAACGAAGCCATCGCCTTGGCCAGCGCGCGGCCGTCGCGATCGAACAGGTCGAACAGCAGGCGTTCGAAATTGCTCGACACCTGGATGTCCATGCTGGGCGACAGGGTCGCCTCGACCTGCGCCATGGTCTGCGCGCCGCTCTCGATGAAGCGTGCCAGGATGTCGTTGGTGTTGGTGGCGATGATCAGCCGGCCGATCGGCGCGCCCATGTTCTTGGCGGCGTAGGCGGCGTAGATGTTGCCGAAATTGCCGGTCGGCACGCAGAACGACACCGGCCGCTCGGCCGAACCCAGGCGCACGGCGGCGGCCGTGTAGTAGACGATCTGCGCCATCACCCGCGCCCAGTTGATCGAGTTCACCGCGGTGAGCCGGTGATGGTCGCGGAAGGCGAGATCGTTGAAGCAGGCCTTGGCGAGGTCCTGGCAGTCGTCGAAGGTGCCGTCGATGGCAATGTTGTGCACGTTGGGCGACAGCACCGTGGTCATCTGCCGGCGTTGCACCTCGGAGGTGCGGCCCTGCGGATGCAGCATGAAGATGTCGACGCGGCGGCTGCCGCGCACCGCCTCGATCGCCGCCGAGCCGGTGTCGCCGGAGGTCGCGCCGACGATGCGCGCGCGCTTGCCCGAGCGGGTCAGGATCTCGTCGAGCATGCGGCCCAAGAGCTGCAGCGCCACGTCCTTGAAGGCCAAGGTCGGGCCGTGGAACAGCTCCATCAGGTGCAGGTTGTCGACCGGCAATGGCTTGATCGGCACCACGTCGGGATGGTCGAAGGTGGCGTAAGCCGCGCGGCACAGACGCAGCAGGTCCTCGGGCGAGAAGGCGTTGCCGACGAAGGGCGCGATGACCTGCGCGGCCAGGTCGGCATAGGGCAGCGTCTTGTAGCTCTCGAGGTCCTCGGGCGAGAAGGCCGGCCAGCTCTCGGGCAGGTAGAGGCCGCCGTCGCGCGCCAGGCCCGAGAGCATCACCTCCTCGAAGGTGAGCCGCTCGGCCATGTTCTGCGAGCCGCCGCGCGTGCTGATGTAACGGATATCGGACATGAGGGCGCGGACCATAACGGCGGGGGTGGTGGCGGGCAAGGCGGTCAATCCCGGCGGAAAACCACGACGCTCCAGTGCACGCCGGGCACGCCGAACAGCCCCGGGCGCTGGCCGCGGTGGATGGTCCGCAGGCCGCAGGCCCCGGCCAGGGCGGTGGTCTCCTCGACCGAGACGTCGAACATGCGCCGGCCGGCGGGCACCGGCCCGTGCCGCAGCCGCATGGGCATGAGCCCGCCCGGCGCCACCAGACCCGCCACCCGGGGCATCGCCCGTTGCCGCTGCCCGAGGTCGAGATGCATCCAGACGCCGGTCAGCATCACGAGGTCGAAGGCCCCCTGCACCAGCGCCAGGTCGGGCAGCGAGTCGTCGATCCAGGTGATCGGCCAAGCGGCATGCACTGCCTTGCTATGGTTGCGCAGCTCCGGCGTCGGCTCGACGGCGGTGACGGCATGGCCGCGCTCCGCCAGGGCCGCGGCATCCCGCCCGGTGCCGGCGCCGATATCGAGGACGCGGCAGGGCGAAATGGGCAGCAAATGCAGCACATCCGCGTGGACGTTCTCGAATGCTATGGCCTCATATGGTCCGACGAGCTTCGCGGCCGTCTCGCCATAGCCTTCGGTGCCGCTGACCCGGCCCGGCGCGTCAGTCGGCGGCACGATCGAGGCAGGCGGCATGGTCCTTCTTCACCCTGGTGGTCGAGGCCGGGAAGCGGCCGAGCTTGTCGGTCGGCCGTGTCGGCCGCTTCACCAGGTCGCCGCCGCAGTTCGGGCAGCGGCCGCCCAGCCGGGTCTCGGCACAGGCAGCGCAGAAGGTGCACTCGAAGGTGCAGATCAGCGCGTCGGGCGCGCCGTTGGGCAGGTCCTTGTCGCAGCACTCGCAATTCGGTCGCAGGTCGAGCATCGCGGTCTCCGGATCGTCGATGCCCTACCGTAACCTACGCGTTCTGCCTTGGCGATTTCCGCCCCTAGGGCTGTCGAGCAGCAGGCACCCCCGAGAAATCCATGCCATCCTGCCATCCGTGACGGAAGATAATCGTCCCTCGCCAATCGGCCGCGACAGCCCTCGCATACGCCTACGGCGCAGATCGACCATCGCCTTCCTCATGACGCTGCCGCTGATCACGGTCATCGTCGCGTTGGTGGCCTATCCCGCAGGCTACGCGATCTGGCTATCGATGCTCGATCGCAGCATGGCCAAGTTCGTCGGGTTGGCGAACTTCGGACGCCTGCTCGGCGGCACGCGGTTCTGGACGCTGGTCGCGCAGACCAGCCTCTATGCGCTGACCGCCGTGGCGCTGAGCGCCGTCATCGGCTTCGTCATCGCCCAGCTCGTGCACACGATCCCGAGCGAGGGCCAGCGCCGGTGACACGGCGTGCTGCTGCGAAACTGTCAGGACCAGTGTCCAGGCGCGGGGCTGGCCCCAGCCTGATCGAAGCGACGCGCGAAACACGATCGTCCGCCTGCAGATCGCGCGCCACGCGCGCAACTGACAAGCTGATCGACAAGCCATTCGGCCGCTCCGCCCTGGCCCGCGCGATGCTCCATCTGCTCGCGGACGCGCCGCCGACCTAAGGGGCCCTCTGTTCCACGATGCGGCGGCGTCAGACCGCCAGCGGCACGCGGTTCAGGCGTTGGCTGCGCAGCGGCGATTCGTTCTCGATGCCGCCTATCGGGCGCATGCCGACCGTCGTCAGGTGATCGCCGGCGGCGGCGATGCTGCCCTGGTTGCGGGGCAGGTTCATGCCGCGGTACTTGACCTTGCCGTCGGGATAGAAGTCCCAGACATGGCCTTCCCAGTCACCGATGGCATCGGTGGCAGCGCGCGGGGAGTAGTCGGCGACTTCCATCTGGATGACGTCGCTCGCCCGCACGATGCCGCCCGAGGCGGCCGCCAGGCTCAGGCAGAAACGCAGGCCGTTGCCCTCGAGGCCCCACTCGTACTGGCTGGCGACCGTCATCCGCTTGCGCACGGTCTGCGCGCGCTCCCCTGTCAGGACTTTCTGCGGATAGCTCGTGCGTCCGATATAGGTCGGCGCGCTCTGGTAGGCGCCCCAATACTCCGCCTGGATCGACGCCGAATACTGGGTGGTCGGCAGGCTCGGATCGGTCGGACCGAGATCGCCCATCTGCAGCTCGATGCCGGCGACGGAGCAGGCCAGCACCTCGATCAGCGCGCCGCTCACCAGGTTGGGCCGCAGCATGGCCCCGAACTCCGCGACGCAGGTATGGTCGACCAGGCCCGACTTGGTCTCGCTCGGCAATAGCAGCCGGCCGGGCAGGCCGTGGCAGTTGATCTCAAGCTTGGTGATCTGGTTGCCGGCGCCCGGCGTGTTCCAGTCCAGCACGGTGCCCAGGCGTGCCAGCGCCGGCCGCCAGCCGTTGCGCACGTTGATGACGTGGCGCGCCTTGTCCATCGAGGGCGGCATGGTGATGCCCGTTGCAACACCGCTCCAGATCGCAAATCGCATGCGAGGTCCTCACTCGTCCGCACCTATATGCGCGTACCGTGCAGGAAGCATACAGGCGGAGGTGAAGGCGCGGTCCTGTTTCTTTTCGCTCGCCATAGCCTCGGGCTATGGGCCGGATTGCTCCTGATGGCGCTCGACAGCACGACGCCGCAAACGCCGGCGGCAAAACCGGCCACACCCTGGCCCGCGCGATGCTCGAATCCTGGCGGTTGCCGCGATCTTAATCCTGCGCGGCATCGACCGACGCGGCCGCGAAGCCTGGTGGTGCGCCGCGATCCGTAGTGTCGATTTCCGGTCCAGGCTACGAGGCGCATACAGGATCACTGGCCTCACAGCCCCCTTCGTCTTGCTGCCAATCCCTTCAGCCCGTCGAAGCCGGTCGCTAAGGAAGGTAGCGCGCCTTCAGATGCGTCTTGAACGCCGCGGTGCCCAGCGGCGCGCCGGTGGCCTGTTCGAGCAGGGCGTCGGTCGACAGCAGCGAGCCCTGGCTGTGCACCTGGGCGCGCAGCCAGTGGTAGAGCGGCGCGAAGTCGCCGCGCGCCAGGCCGGGCTCGATGTCGGGATCGGCCGCCTTGGCGGCGGCGAAGAGCTGGGCTGCCGCCAGCGCGCCCATGGTGTAGGTCGGAAAATAACCCCAGCCGCCATCCGGCCAGTGGATGTCCTGCAGGCAGCCCATTGTGTCGGTCGGCGGCCGCACGCCCAGCGACTTCTCCATGCCCTCGTTCCACGCGCCGGGCAGGTCGGCGAGCTTGAGGTCGCCGGCGATCATCGCGCGCTCCAGCCGGTAGCGCAGGATCACATGCAGCGGATAGGTCACCTCGTCGGCATCGACGCGGATGAAGCCGCGCTGCACCACGGTGTAGAGGCGATGGATGTTGTCGGCGCCCCACGCCGCGCCCGTGCCGCCGAAGGCCGCCGCCATGCGCGGGGCGGCGAAGTCGATGAAGGCGCGGCTGCGGCAGGCCTGCATCTCCAGCAGCAGCGACTGCGATTCGTGGATCGCCATGCCGCGCGCGCCGCCCACCGGCTGGTGCCGCCAGTGCGTCGGCAGGCCGGCCTCGTACATCGCGTGCCCGGTCTCGTGCAGCACGCCCATCAGGGCGCGCGCGAAATCGGCCTCGTCGTAGCGCGTGGTGATGCGCACGTCGTCGGGCGTGCCGCCGGTGAAGGGATGCGCCGAGACATCGAGCCTTCCCTTGGCGAAGTCGAAGCCGACCGCCTGCATCAGGCGGCGCGCCAGCTCCATCTGCCGGTCCGCCGGGAACGGGCCGGCCGGCGCGTGCGCCGCGGGCTGCCGCGCCTGCGCCTCGATCGCCGCGGCAATGAACCCGGGCAGGAATTCCGACAGGCTGTCGAACAAGGCGGTAATCTCGGCCGAGCGCGCGCTGCGTGTCGATCGCGAACGGCCCTGCCAGCGGCAGCGGTTGCGGCCGCGACGCCTGACGCTCCAGCACCTCGCCCAGCACCGGCGGCAGGAAGGCCTCAAGATCGGCGAACAGCGCGTCGATGCGCGCCGTACGGCCATCGGGCTCGTACTCGTCGAGCAGCGCCTCGTAGACCGAGCAGCCGAGCTTGGCGGCCTTGGCCTGCCCCGCCTCGCGCGTGACGTCGAGCACGGCCTGCAGGTGCGGCAGCAGCGAGGCGTAGTCGTTCTTCGCCTTGGCCTCGCGCCACGCCATCTCGGCGCGCGAGATCGCCCGCGTGCGGCGCTCGACGAGATCCGAGGTCAGTGCCGTGCTGTGCACCCAGGCGCGGCGCATCTCGCGCAGATTGGCGAGCTGCCAGGCGTCGAGGTCCGACGTGCGCTGCTCGGCCGAGGCCAGCAGGTCGCCGACCTCGGGCGCCGAGATCAGCTCATGGGCGATCACGCCCAGCGCCGCCGATTGCTCGGCGCGATCCTCGGCGCTGCCCGTCGGCATCATCACCGAGCGGTCCCAGCCGAGGATCGCCTGCGCGCCGCCGATCAGCGACAGCCGGCGGAAGCGGGCTTCGAGCTGGGAGTAGGAATTGCTGAGGGACATGTGTCGATCCAGGAGGGTCCGCGGTGATCGGTTTCTGCCATCGAAGCGGGGCACGCGGCCACCGAAACCCGCCGCCAGCTTGACATCAAGCCGTGAACTGTAGTTCATTTCTTGTAAATGAACCTCGGTTCAGAGCTTGGGCAGCGACGCCATGGTCTACCGGCAGACTGAGAACACGACAAAACGACTGGCCGACACACGCGCGCGCATCCTGAGGGCGGCGCGCGAGCTGGTGGCGGATGGCGGCTGGGCCGCGGCGCAGGTCGACAACGTCGCCGAGAAGGCCGGCGTCGCGACGGGGACCGTCTACCGGCACTGGTCGGCCAAGGCGGAGCTGTGCGCCGAGATCGTGGCCACCGTCTCCAGCCGCGAGCTGGGCATCGTCGAAGCGGTGGCCGACGCCGATGGCTCGCCGGTGGAGAAGCTGGAATCGGCCGTCCGCACCTTCTCCAGCCGTGCGCTGCGCGGCCGCCGGCTGGCCTATGCGCTGATCGCCGAGCCGGTCGATCCGGAGGTCGAGATCGTGCGTCTCGACTATCGCGCCAGGCTCGCGCACTGCTTCGAACGCATCATCCGCGAGGGAATCATGCGCGGCGTGTTCCCCCGGCTCGACCCGGCGGTGGCCGCGGCCTGCATCGTCGGCGCGTTCATGGAGGCGCTGGTCGGCCCTCTTGCGCCGTCCAAGGGAACCGGCGCGCGCGCCGACCGGCATCTCATCGACCAGATCACCGCGTTCTGCGTGCGTGCCAGCGTCGGCGCGGAGGGCAAGACATGAGCAACCAGATGCACGGCGTCGCCGCCGATCCGTTCGCACGCTTCCCGTCGCTGTCCGACGACGGTTACGCGACCCACGAGGTGATGAACCAGGCGACGCCGCTCACCGGCCACAACGCCTTCACCGGCGATCGCCTGCTGACCGAGATCGCCGCCGACGAATCCGTCGGATGGGCGAGCGCGATGCTCAGCGAAGCCGGCGCGACGGTGGCCAGCGCACGCGTCGCGGAACTGGCGCGGGATGCGAATCGGCACGGTCCCGAGCTTCGATCGCACGACCGCTTCGGCCACCGCATCGACGAGATCGCCTTTCATCCCGCGTGGCACGAGCTGATGGCGCTGGCCATCGGCCATGGCACGCATTCGCTGGCATGGACCGCCGCCAAGCCGGGCGCGCACGTGGCGCGCGGCATCCTTTCGTATCTCTGGAACCAGGGCGAAAGCGGCATCTGCTGCCCCCTGGGCATGACCTACTCGGCGATCCCGGCCCTTCGACTGCAGCCCGATCTTGCGGCCGTGTGGGAGCCGTTCGTCCTCTCGACGCGCTACGACCCGACGCCCGCGCCGATGCAGCGCAAGAGCGGCGGGACGGTCGGCATGACGTTGACCGAGAAGCAAGGCGGCTCGGACCTCCGCGCGACGCAGACGACAGCCCGGCCGGCAGGGTCCGCACGTGGACCGGGCGCGGCCTACGTCATCGATGGCCACAAATGGTTCTTCTCGGCGCCGCAGAGCGATCTCTTCGTGACCTTGGCCCAGACCGACCGGGGACTGTCCTGCTTCCTGCTGCCGGGATGGCTGCCGGACGGCACGCGCAACCGCCTGCTGATCCAGCGCTTGAAGGACAAGTGCGGCAACAAGTCCAACGCGTCGAGCGAGATCGAGTATCGCGGCGCGCTGGGCTGGCTGGTCGGCGAAGAAGGCCAGGGCATCAAGGTGGCCCTGGCCATGACGCACCTGACGCGGCTGGATTTCGCCATCGGCTCGGCGGGCCTGATGCGCCGGGCCGTGTCGGAGGCGATCCATCATGTGAGCGGCCGCCGCGCCTTCCAGAAACGGCTGGTCGACCACCCGCTGATGCAGAACGTGATCGCCGACCAGGCGCTGGAGGTCGAAGCCGCCACCCACCACGCCTTCCGGCTGGCCCGGGCGGTCGACGACGAGCAGGCCGGCAGCAGCGAAGCGGCTCTGCTGGTGCGCATCGGCACGCCGGTCGGCAAGTTCTGGAACTGCAAGCGCGCGGTCGGCGTCGTGCACGAGGCGCTCGAGTGCCACGGCGGCAACGGGTTCGTCGAGGAAGGGCCAATGGCCCGGCTCTACCGCGAGGCGCCGCTCAACGGCATCTGGGAGGGCAGCGGCAACATCATCGCGCTCGACGTGCTGCGCGCCGCGTCCCGTTCGCCGCAGAGCGTGCCTGTCTTCATCGCCGAAGTGCGCCGGGCGAAAGGCGGCGACAAGCACCTCGACCGCATGGTCGAGCGCCTCGAGGACGAGCTGAGCGCGCCTCAGGAGCACGAGGCGCGGGCGCGCCGCATCGTCGAGCGCATGGCGATCGCCCTGCAGGCCAGCCTGATGATCCGTCATTCGCCCAGCGCGATCGCCGATGCGTTCTGCGCGACGCGTCTCGCAGGCGATGACGGCTCGGTGTACGGCTGCCTGCCGGCGGGGCTCGATCAGCGCGCCATCGTCGAGCGCGCACAGCCGACCAACGGAGCCGGAGCTGATGATGCGTGACTTCGCCGGCAAGGTCGTCCTCGTCACCGGTGGCGCGACAGGAATCGGTCGCGCCAGCGCCCTCGCGTTCGGCCGCCGAGGCGCTTTCGTCGTGATCGCCGGACGCCGCTGCAGCGAAGGCGAGCAGGCGGTGAAGGCGCTCGCCGACGACGGCAGCGCGGGTCGCTTCATCGCGACCGATGTGACACGGCCCGACGAGATCGAG
>CAYNOF010000409.1:0-2933 GCA_964398335.1 uncultured Rhizobiaceae bacterium | reverse complement strand
CGGCGATCGACTTGCCCTTGAACAGCACCTCGAGCGTCTCGCGGTTGTAGCGCTTGCCCTTGCAGACGTCGCACTGGACGTAGACGTCGGGCAGGAAGTGCATCTCGATCTTGATCACGCCGTCGCCCTGGCAGGCCTCGCTGCGGCCGCCCTTGACGTTGAACGAGAAGCGGCCGGGCTTGTAGCCGCGCGTCGTCGACTCCGGCAGCTGGGCAAACCAGTCGCGGATCGGCGAGAAGGCGCCGGTATAGGTCGCGGGGTTGCTGCGCGGCGTGCGGCCGATCGGCGACTGGTCGATGTCGACGATCTTGTCGAGATGCTCGACGCCGTCGATGCGCTCGTGCGCGCCGGGCTGCTCGCGCGCGCCGTTCAGCCGCTTGGCCAGCGCCTTGTACAAGGTCTCGATGATCAGCGTGGACTTGCCGCTGCCCGACACGCCGGTGACGCAGGTGAAGGTGCCCAGCGGAATCGAGGCGCTGACGTTCTGGAGGTTGTTTCCCTTGGCGCCCTTCACCGTCAGCAGCCGCTTGCGGTCCATCGGCCGGCGCTTGGCCGGCACCTCGATCTGGCGGAAGCCCGAGAGGTACTGGCCGGTGACGCTGTCGGGATTGCGCATCACCTGATCGGGCGTGCCTTCGGCGACGATCTGGCCGCCATGCGCGCCGGCCGCCGGGCCCATGTCGACGAGGTGGTCGGCCTGGCGGATCGCATCCTCGTCGTGCTCGACGACGATCACCGTGTTGCCGAGGTCGCGCAGGCGCGTGAGCGTGCGCAGCAGGCGGTCGTTGTCGCGCTGGTGCAGGCCGATCGACGGCTCGTCGAGCACGTAGAGCACGCCGGTGAGGCCAGAGCCGATCTGCGAGGCCAGCCGGATGCGCTGGCTCTCGCCGCCCGAGAGCGTGCCGGAGGAGCGGTTGAGGTTGAGGTAGCTCAGGCCGACATTGTTGAGGAAGCCCAGCCGCTCGTTGATCTCCTTGAGGATGCGCGCGGCGATCTCGCGCTGCTTGGCCGTGAGCTTCACCGGCAGGCCGGCGAACCATTCGACCGCGTCGCCGATGCCGAAGCGCGTGACCTCGCTGATGTTCAGCCCGCCGATCTTCACCGCCAGCGCCTCGGGCTTCAGGCGGTCGCCCTTGCAGGCCTCGCAGGCGTGCTCGTTCTGGAAGCGCTCCATCTCCTCGCGCACCCACGAGGAATCGGTCTCCTTCCAGCGCCGGTTCATGTTGGGGATGACGCCCTCGAACGGCTTGGTCGTCTGGTACTGGCGGATGCCATCGTCGTAGCGCATGGCGATCGGCTCGTTGCCGCTGCCCTTGAGGATGGCGTCGCGCATCTTCGCCGGCAGCTCGCGCCACGGCGTGGTCATCTTCTGCTTGAAGTGCTTGGCGATGCTCTCCAGCGTCTGGCCGTAATACTGCGACGACGACTCCGCCCACGGCGCCACCGCGCCTTCCGACAGCGACAGCCGGTCGTCGGGCACGACGAGGTCGGGATCGAAGAACATCTTCACGCCCAGGCCATCGCAGGCCGGGCAGGCGCCCTGCGGCGCGTTGAAGGAGAACAGCCGGGGCTCGATCTCCTCGATGGTGAACCCCGACACCGGACAGGCGAACTTGGCCGAGAAGATCGTGCGCTCGCCGCCATCGGCGTTCTCGGCCACGGCGATGCCTTCGGCCAGCTCCAGCGCCGTCTCCAGCGAATCGGCGATGCGGTTGCCGAGATCCGGCCGCACGACGATGCGGTCGACCACGACGTCGATGTCGTGCTTGTACTTCTTGTCGAGGCTGGGCGCGTCGTCGATCTCGTACAGCTTGCCGTCGACCTTCACGCGCTGGAAGCCGCGCTTGCGCCACTCCGCCAGCTCCTTGCGGTACTCGCCCTTGCGGCCGCGCACGACGGGCGCCATCAGGTAAAGCCGCGTGCCGTCGGGCATCGCCTTGATGCGGTCGACCATCTGCGAGACGGTCTGGCTCTCGATCGGCAGGCCGGTGGCCGGCGAATAGGGGATGCCGACGCGCGCGTAGAGCAGGCGCAGGTAGTCGTAGATCTCGGTGACCGTGCCCACGGTCGAGCGCGGGTTGCGCGAGGTGGTCTTCTGCTCGATCGAGATCGCCGGCGACAGGCCCTCGATGGAGTCGACGTCGGGCTTCTGCATCAGCTCGAGGAACTGCCGGGCATAGGCCGACAGGCTCTCGACATAGCGCCGCTGGCCCTCGGCGTAGATCGTGTCGAAGGCGAGCGAGGACTTGCCCGAGCCGCTCAGCCCGGTGATCACGATCAGCTTGTCGCGCGGCAGGTCGACGTCGATGTTCTTGAGATTGTGCTCGCGCGCGCCGCGCACGCTGATGAAGCGGCTGGGTTCGGCAAGGCTGCGAAAAGCGGGCTGGTTCTTGCTCATTGGGGCACTGAACGCGCGAGGGGCAGACGGACCGGGACGCGCATTATCCGTGCCACCGCCGTTCGCGCAATGTTCTTGTTGTCGGGATCGGCCAGAGATGGTGGATAATCAGGCCTCTGCCAAGTGCCTGCGGTACCACGCCGCGAGCGTGGCCCACCGGCCAGCCGGCCCTACTTGTCAGCCAATGCGCGGAGCGCGTTGCGGTACTTTCGCGCTACCCTGCGGGACACAGCCATTATGTCTTCGAACTCGTCTTCATAGGTGAGCTCGTAGCCGTTCGGCGTCTCGGTCAGGGTGACCGTGTCCCCATCCCGAATCTTGAGGCGCGTCACCACTTGCTCGGGCAGGACGACGCCAATCGAGTCACCAACTGTCGTGACCTTGACTTTCCACGGGCCGCTCATGCCGGCAGTTTAGATCACAAGCGATGGATCCGCTACGCCGCCGCCCCCTGCGCCGCCACCCGCGCCGTGGGTTTGTCGTTCATCAGCAGCTGCGCCATGCCGGCGATCAGGCCGATCAACACGCCGATCTT
>CAYNOF010000408.1:0-1064 GCA_964398335.1 uncultured Rhizobiaceae bacterium | reverse complement strand
CGCCGCACGAAGAACTGCTTGCCTTCATCGATATCAACTTCCATGAGGACCAGCTTCTTGTCTTCGTCAAAGCTGGTCTGAGGAACGGGCGAGAAGTTGATGAAGCCCAGTTCTTTATAGGCGTTGCGCAGGTTCTCAATGCCCTTGGCGATCTTTTCGCGGCTGAAGATATCGCCGTCCTTAATGGGGAACAGGGAGCGCAGGGCCTTTTCGTTCGGCACCGCTTTGTTGCCTTTGAAGGTGATGCTGCCCAGATGATAGCGGTCGCCTTCCTCGATCGGCATGGTGATATCGACCGCCTTGCCCGCGCCTTTCATCAGCAGGGGAACGTGGAAGCCGGCATGGCCGGTATCGTGGATCTCGGTCTTAGGGTCCTGCACGACGACCTTGAAGTATCCGCGGTTTTGATACTCGTTGCGGACCCGCTCGGTGTCTTCTTCCAGCTTGGTGGCGTCGTAGGTTTTGGAAAAGATGTTTTCCAGGAAAATCGAGTGCGGAACCCCGACGGGCCGCAGGTTCTTCATGGCACTGCGCAGGATGCGGCCGCTGAGGTGGTTATTGCCGGTAAAGATAATTTTGCCGACTTTGACTTTGGGCCCTTCCTTCACTACAAAAGTCAGCCCCACGGCGGCAGGCGGGATGGGCCGGATTTCACTCTTGACAGTTGCGAACTGGCGGCCATGCTCGGAAAGCAGTTCCTTCAGGACCACTTCCGCTTTCTTGATCTTGGTGGGATCGTACTGGCTTTCCGGACTGAGGCCGACCTTCCGCTCCTTGAAGCGGTCCAGCACGTCGCTGGTCGAAACCGAACTGAGGCCGGTATAGGTGATTTCCCGGATGGTGGGGCGCTCTTTCACATAAATGTGGATGCGCCAGCCCTTTTCGGTCTGCTCACGTTCGAAGCGAATATCTTCGAAATAGCCCGCGTTCCACAACGAGTGGAAGTCGCGCTCCAGGGCAGCATCATCGTATACGTCGCCGGCACGGGAGAAAATACGGGCCCGAATGGTATCGGCGGGAATACGGCGATTGCCGTGGATCACAATTTCCGTGATGACTTCCTG
>CAYNOF010000407.1:0-1121 GCA_964398335.1 uncultured Rhizobiaceae bacterium | reverse complement strand
TAGTCGTCGGCGCCGACGTTCAGCCCGGCCACGCGCTCGTCGAGCGCGTCGCGCGCCGTGGTGACGATCACCGGCGTCGGATCGTTGGCGCGGCGCCAGTCGCGCAGCAGGTCCAGGCCATCGCCATCGGGCAGCGCCAGGTCGAGCAGCACGACGTCGTAGCGCACCGCGGCGACGGCGGCGCGCGCCTCGTCGACGGTGCCGGCGACGTCGACGGCGAAGCCCTCGCGCGCGAGGTTGCTGCGGACGAGATCGGCCAGCTCTGACTGGTCTTCGACGATGAGCAGACGCATGGGATGCTCCACGGGGTCGGGGCGCTTGTCAGGTACATCACCTAGCTACCTGCGCTTCTCGACAGGAACCTGACGAACTGATGATCCGCGGACACAACTGCCGGCAAGTTTCTCGCATCGAAACCACACGGAATTCTGCGTAAATCTGAATCTTCAGAGGGCACGCACCATGTAGGCCGCGTCGTCGCCGTAGCTCGCCAGACTCTTGTCGATCCGCAGCGCCGAGAAGCCCTGCCGCGACCAGAAGCCGGCGGAGTTGTTCACCGCCGTCAGCGTCAGGTGCCGCAAGCCGTGCTGGCGTGCCACACCCGCCAGATAGGCGGCGGCGGCCGCACCGAGGCGCAAGCCGCGCGCTTCGGACAGCAAGGCGACGTCGTGGATATAGAGGCAGTCCGCCTCGGCAGGCAGCGCGCCCAGCAGGGTGTCGAGCGCCGGCGGGTGGCCGATGAGTCCAGGATGCGCGATGGCATAGCCGATCGCCGCACCGCCATGCGTCGCGATCAGGCAGCCGGCGGGGAACAGGCGCAACCGTTCGGCCGGCACCGTCTCGCGCTCGGGGTAACGCGGGTGGACGATGGCGCTGATGCGCTCGACATCGGGCAGGTCGCCGGCATTCATCGGCCGCCACGCCGGTGCTGCCATGTCAGTGGGGACCGCGGTGGGCGCCGACCAGCCGGTACCTGCCCTCGACGTCGAGCGCGCCCATCTTCGGATCGGTGGCGATGATGCCCTGTGATGTGACGACGAAGA
The DNA here is from genome assembly GCA_964398335.1 of uncultured Rhizobiaceae bacterium. Taxonomy (GTDB): domain Bacteria; phylum Pseudomonadota; class Alphaproteobacteria; order Reyranellales; family Reyranellaceae; genus JAFAZJ01. The sequence continues at coordinate 78 of CAYNOF010000407.1, read as the reverse complement.
TCGTGTCGTGCGCGTTGTTGCGGAAGCGAAAGACTTCGCCCGCGATCTTGCTGATCTCGCACGCCTCAGCCGAAGACA
>CAYNOF010000406.1:0-5711 GCA_964398335.1 uncultured Rhizobiaceae bacterium | reverse complement strand
TCCTGTATGGATCATATCGCCTCCGGATTGATCAGGATGGCGATGCCGAATCGGCATCGCTCATAAAGAATAATACGGCTTGTTCGATCACATGCCAGCCCGCCCAATGTGCGTCGGGCGTTCTGAGAGGACAGCGATGTTTGATCCGGTCGGCGAGGCAATCGACAAGCTCATCACCATCGAGGCCAAGAACCACGGCATGCCTCACGGCATCCTGCAGCCGATGTACGACGCGGCGCGCAAGGCGATCGGCGACAAGCCGGTCACCATGGCTGCCGCGACCGGCCTCAAGCAGCACATTGGCAAGGGCGACGTCGTCTTCGTCATGACAGGCGCCGGCTACGAGCCGACCATGCCGAAGGGCGAGAGCGATGGCCCGCCCGGTGCCGCATCGTTGGCACGCATTCTCTATCGCGGGCTGGGCGCCATCCCGGTCTACGTCAACGAGGCCTGCCATGCCGATCCGATCGTGGCCTCCAGCGAGGCGGCGGGCCTGATGGTCAAGCCCTTCGAGCAGGCGCGCGATCGCCATCTCGGCGCGGCGATCGAGAATGCGCCGACCCAGCAATTCAAGATCAAGGCGTGGATCGAGGAGATCTACGAGAAGTACAAGCCCAAGGCGGTGATCGCCACCGAGCGCCTGGGCGCCGGCGTCGACGGCAACGTCCATACCGCCACCGGCCTGCCGCTGACCGGCCCGCAATCGAACTTCCAGAGCTGCATCGACATCGGCGAGGTCGTGGTCGAGGCCAACAGGCGCAAGCTCTTCACCATCGGCATCGGCGATCACGGCAACGAGCTGGGCTTCGGCACGATCTACGACACCGTGGTCAAGACCATGCCCAAGGGCAGGGCGCTCGCGACCGTGGTCAAGACCGACGTCGTCGTCCCGGCGATGATGTCGAACTGGGGTTGCTACGGGATCGAGGCCTGCCTCGCCTATCTGCTGCGCAAGCCGCAGCTCATACACTCGCCGGCGATGGAGAAGCGCATCGTGCAGGCCTGCCTCGACGCCGGCGGCCTCGAGGCGATGTATTGCACGACCGACTTCCTCGTCGACGGCCTGGACGGCGAGACGTCGATGGCCTGCATGCAGTTCCTGTCCAACATCGTGCGCAAGAACCTCGAGCCGCCGGATGCCGGCCTGACGCATTGAGAATCGCGATCGAGGCGGGCATTGCGCCGATATCGCGCAACGTCATCAAACGCTCTTTCCAGGGGGAAACCGAAATGGCCATCGATGAAATCGTCGGCGACTCGATCGACCGCGCCGTCAACATCGAGATGCGCTTCCGCGCCGGCCTGCCGCGCGGCGTGACCTATCCGCTCTACGAAGCCGCACGCAAGAAGCAGAAGAAGCCGCTGACATGGCTGGCGGCCAAGCTGCTGAAGGACACGGTCAAGCCGGGCCAGCATGTCTTCGTCGTCACCGGCGCCGGCACGCCGCCCGGGCTGCCGGCCGGCGAGACCGACGGCCCGCCCGGTGCCGCGGCAATTGCGCGCGCCATCGAGTTCGGTCTCGGCGCCAAGCCGATCCTGATCAGCGAAGCGCGCAACATGCCGGCCGTCATCAAGTCGACAGAGGCGGCCGGGCTGGCCGTGGTCGACGAGGCGCTGTTCAAGCAGCGGCGCTCCTGCGCGCTGGCCATCGAGTACCCGCTGGGCGACGCCGCGGGCAAGAAGGCGGCCCGCGATCTGTGCAAGAAATTCAGCCCGGTCGCCATGATCTTCATCGAGAAGGTCGGCCCCAACACCAAGGGCGTCTACCACTCGATCATGGGCACGCCGCGCACCCCGGACAAGATCGCCAGTGCCTATCACCTGGCCGACCTCGCCAAGGAGAAAGGCATCCCGACGATCGGCGTCGGCGACGGCGGCAACGAGATCGGTTGCGGCGTGATCAAGGACGCCGTGCGCGAGATCCAGCCCTTCGGCAAGGATTGCGGCTGCCCCTGCCATGGCGGCGTTGGCACGGTTACTGAATGTGATGTCCTCGTGTTCGCGGCGGTGTCGAATTGGGGAGCCTATGGCATCGCCGCCGCGCTCGCCGGTCACCTCGGCGATCGCGAGGTGTTGCACGACGAAGCGAAGGAATTGCGGATCGTGCAAGCAAGCGTGGCCGGCGGCGCGATGGACGGGGCCTATTCCCGCCTCATCCCCTACGTCGACGGTACGTCCGATCGGGTGCAGGCAAGCCTCATCACGCTGCTGCACCAGATCGTCGAGAACGGGCTGAAGGAATACGACAGGGGCTTTTGACGGCGACGTCGCCACTCGAAGGAGGCAGTCATGGCAAGCCAGAACGGCAGGAATGTCTCGCGTCGCGGATTCACGGCGGGCGCGCTGGGCAGCGGCCTGCTGTTGGCCGCGCCGGCCCTGGCGCAGGGCAAGCGCGACTTGCGGGTCGGCGTCTGGGGCGGCGAATTCGGCAACCTCAGCCCGGTCATCCGCTCGGACATCCAGGGCAGCCTGGTCATGTACAACGTGTTCGACGGCCTGGTGAGCATCGACTTCAAGAACCGCTCGATCGTGCCGCGCATGGCGCTCGAATGGAGCAATCCCGATCCCCTCACCTGGCGCATCAAGATCCGCGACGGCGTGAAGTGGCAGAAAGGCTACGGCGAATTCACCGCCGAGGACGTGGCGTACACCTTCAACTTCCACATGGAGTCGAAGAGCTTCCAGATGGGCACGGCGCTGTTTCCCATCGAAAGCGTGAAGGCCGACGGCCGGTACGTCGTCGAGATGAAGACCAAGCTGCCGTTCGGCGCCTTCCCCGGCGTCACCATGGGCTACGGCGGCACGATCATCTCGATGAAGGCGCACAAGGAGATGGGCAACCAGGCCTACAGCGCCACGCCCGTCGGCAACGGCCCGTTCCAGATCGAGAGCAAGAAGGGCACCGAGATCGTGCTCGCCCGGCACCCGGATTATTGGCGCCCGGGCTTCCCCAAGCTGGACCGCGTCGTCTACCGCGCCATCCCCGACTCGACCACGCGCCTGCAGGCCCTGCAAAAGGGTGAGCTCGACTTCGTGACCCATCCCGATCCGAAGGACATGAAGACGCTGCGCAAGGACGCCAAGTTCACGGTCAAGTCGACGCCGGGCTGGGAGTGGGACTACCAGCAGTTCAATCTCAAGGGCAATGCGAACGCGCCGTTCCAGAACAAGCTGGTGCGCCAGGCGATCTCCTACGCGATCGACCGCGAAGCCATCGTCAACGAGATCTACTACGGCGAAGCGCTGGCGACCGACAACCAGATCCCGGCCGGCTACATGGGCTATCGCCAGCCGCTGCTGAAGTATCCGAAGAACGGCGATCTCAAGAAGGCCAAGGAGCTGATGGCCCAGGCCGGCGTGAAGGGCTACGAGGTCGAGGTGCTGACCTCGGACAAGGACTGGCTGCGCAAGGAACTCGAGCTGGTGGCCGCGATGGTCAGCCAGATCGGCATCACCTACAAGATCAAGAACCTCGACATGGGCGGCTTCAACAACCTCTGGCTCAACCAGAAGTTCGAGCAGCACCTCGAGGACATCACCCTGGTGGCGCCCGATCCCGACGCGACGTCGTGGTGGTTCCTGCACAGCAAGGGCAACGCCTCGGGCTACTCGGTCCCGTCGATGGACGCGCTGCTCGATGCCGCGCGCAGCGAGCTCGATCAGACCAAGCGCGAGCAGATGTACCACAAGATCGTCGACACGACGCTCGAGGAATGCCCGCTGATCTATCACTGCAACACCAACAACATCCAGATCTACAGCAGCAAGCTCACCGGCTTCGAGCCGGCGCCGCAGGAATACACCGAGAAGCTCGACACGGTTTCGTGGTCGTGACGCGACTCAAGAGGGATTGCGGGCGATGTGGTCCTATCTCGGCCGCCGCCTGATCCAGGTGCCGCTCGTCCTGGTCGTCGTGTCGCTGATGACGTTTCTCATCACGCGGGCGACGCCGGGCGATCCGGTGCAGATCATGCTGGGCATGCAGACCTCGCCCGAGGCTGCCTCGGCCATGCGCAAGGAGTTCAACCTCGATCGCTCGCTGCCCGAGCAGTATGTGCTGTGGATCGGCAAGGTGGTGACCGGCGATCTCGGCCGCTCGATGCGTCTCAACGATCCGGTGATCAGCCTGATCGCCGAGCGCCTGCCGGTCAGCCTGCAGCTCGCCACCGCCGGCATGCTGTTCGCGCTGCTGGTCTCGATCCCGCTCGGCGTCTTCGCCGCCCTGCGGCGCAATACCTGGATCGACTATCTCTGCACCGGCTACACGGTCGCGGGCTTCGCGGTGCCGAATTTCGGGCTGGCGCTGATCCTGATCTACGTCTTCTCGATCAAGCTCGACTGGCTGCCGATCACCGGCATCGGCTCCTCGGAGGCCGAGGCAGGCGGCCTATGGGCGCACTACAGCCCCTTCATCATCCCCGCGATCGCGCTCGGCACGCTGCAGACCGCGATGCTGACCCGTCTGCTGCGCTCCAGCATGATCGACGTGCTGTCGCAGGACTACATGCGCACCGCGCGCGCCAAGGGCCTGCTGCCCGCCACGATCGTCGTCATCCATGCCCTGAAGAACGCGATGATCCCCTTCGTCACCATGGCGGCGGTGCAGTTCGGCTACATGATCGGCATCCAGGTGACGATCGAATACATCTTCGCGGTGCCGGGAATGGGCTCGGCGGTGCTCAACGCGGTGATCAACCGCGACTTCCCGGTGATCCAGGGATTCACGCTGATCATCGCCATCTTCTTCCTGATGGCCAACATCGCGGCGGACATGCTGTACGCCCTGCTCGATCCGCGCATCCGCTACTGAGATGGCCGCGGCATCGCCCCTTCCCTTCAGGTTCCGCGGCTCACTGGTGCTGGCCGCACGCCAGTTCCCGCGCAACCGCGCGGCGCTGGTCGGCTTCTGCATCCTGCTGTCGATTTGCCTGACCGCCGCCTTCGCGCCGCTGATCGCGCCCTACGATCCAGTGCAGATCAAGCTGTCGATGAAGCTGAAGCCGCCCTCGCTCGAGCACCCGATCGGCACCGATCATTTCGGCCGCGACGTCTTTTCGCGCATGCTCTATGGCGGCCGCACGTCGCTCACCGTCGGGCTGCTGGTCGTGGGTTTCGCCTTCGTGCTGGGCGTGCCGCTGGGACTGGCTTCGGGCTATTTCGGCGGCAAGGTCGACAACCTGCTGATGCGGCTGGTCGATGCCTTCCTGACCTTCCCGCCACTGTTGCTTGCCGTGGCACTGGTCGGCCTGCTGGGACCCGACATCAAGAACGTCATGCTGGCGCTCGGCCTGGTCCAGGCGCCTATCCTCGCGCGCATGGTGCGCGGCAGCACGCTGGCCGTGCGCGAGGACATCTACGTGACCGCAGCGCGGGCACTGGGTGCCAGCCCGGTGCGCATCGTGCTCTCCCACATGCTGCGCAACATGGTCTCGCCGATCGTCGTGCAGCTTACCGTCGTGTTCTCGGCCGCGGTCGTGGCCGAGGCATCACTCTCGTTCCTGGGCTTCGGCACGCAGCCGCCGGAACCGAGCTGGGGCCGCGACATGAGCGAGGCGCGCCGCTTCCTGGGCGATGCGCCGTGGATGTTCCTGGCGCCGACCTGCGTGATCGCCCTGTGCGTGCTCAGCATCAACTTCATGGGCGACGGCCTGCGCGACGCACTCGATCCACGCGCCTGGCGCACGCGTCGCACGATCGCGAAGGACATCGGC
>CAYNOF010000405.1:0-4608 GCA_964398335.1 uncultured Rhizobiaceae bacterium | reverse complement strand
GAGGTGATCGGCTATGTCGGCACGACCGGCCGCTCGACCGGCCCGCACGTGCACTTCTGCGTCCTGATCGACGGCCAGTTCGTCGATCCCACGCCCTACGTCCAGGCGGGCAGCGGCAACCTCGTCGGCCAGGACCTGGTCGCCTTCCGCGAGTGGCAGCGGCGCGGCAACGAGCTCAGCCGCGGCGCCCAGCGCAGCGTCCAGCCCTCGACCTTCGGCGACCGGCTCTAGGACTTTCAATCGCCACATCGTCGGCGCCACGCAGCTTTCGTTGCGTGGCGCGTGTCGTCTGCATAGAGTGCGCTCACCACGCCGCCACGCGGCAGGCCTGTCCGTTGGGCGCGGACACGCCGGAAACCACTCATGTGAAGGGATGACATCATGCTGAAACGGACGCTGGCGGTCACCGCCGCCGCTGTCGTGCTCGCCGGCTACGCCTCCGTGGCGCATGCCGGCAAGGATCTCGACGCCATCAAGGCGCGCGGCCAGATCCTGTGCGGCGTCAGCACCGGCCTGGCGGGCTTCTCGCTGGCCGACAGCAAGGGCGAATGGACCGGGCTCGACGTCGACGTCTGCCGGGCGGTCGCCGCGGCGCTGTTCGGCGATTCCAAGAAGGTGAAGTTCGTGCCGCTCTCGGCGCAGCAGCGCTTCACCGCCCTGCAGTCGGGCGAGGTCGACATCCTGTCGCGCAACACGACATGGACGATGACCCGCGACACCTCGCTGGGCCTCGACTTCACCGGCATCACCTACTACGACGGCCAGGGCTTCATGGTGCCCAAGAAGCTCGGCGTGAAGAGCGCCAAGGAGCTCAAGGGCGCCACCGTCTGCGTGCAGCCCGGCACCACCACCGAGCTCAACCTCGCCGACTACTTCCGCGCCAACAAGATGGACTTCAAGCCGGTGGTCATCGAGAAGCTGGAGGAGGTCGAGCAGGCCTATTTCAGCGGCCGCTGCGACGTCTACACGACGGATGCCTCGGGTCTCGCCGCCACCCGCGCCACCCGCGCATCCAACCCCGATGACCACGTCATCCTGCCCGAGATCATCTCCAAGGAGCCGCTCGGGCCGGCCGTGCGCCATGGCGACAACCAGTGGGCCGACGTCGTGCGCTGGACCTTCAACGCCCAGCTCGAGGCCGAGGAGAAGGGCATCACCTCGAAGAACATCGACGAGATGCTCAAGAGCGGCGACCCCTCGATCAAGCGCCTGCTGGGCGTCACGCCCGGCATGGGCAAGGCGCTGGGCGTCGAGGAAGACTGGGTGGTGAAGATCATCAAGCAGGTCGGCAATTACGGCGAGATGTTCGAGCGCAATGTCGGCAAGAGCACGCCCCTGAAGCTCGAGCGCGGCCTGAACGCGCTGTGGACCCAGGGCGGCCTGCAATACGCCCCGCCCATCCGCTGAACGTCCGCCTGCCCGCGACATCCGTCGCCATCACGATCGGCCTCCCCCAGCGGGAGGCCGATTTCATTTGTGCGCCCGAGCAGCCCGCGCCAAAGCGATTGCACCGGGACAATGCCCGTGCCAGCATCGCGGCCAATCAACAAGAAAAGGGATGGCACAGAGGGAGAGATCATCGTCGTCAGGCAGAAGACGGGCACGCTTCTTGCTGCGGCGCTCGTCCAACGGGTCAAACAGGCAGACGTTCGGACGGAACGAACACCACAGGGAGAGATTGAATGCGCACCATCCGCATGCTTGCGGCCACCGCGGCATTGGCGACCACCATGGCGGTCGCCGGCGCGGCCCATGCCGGCAAGGACCTCGACGCGATCAAGGCCAGGGGGCAACTGATCTGCGGCGTCGGCCCGAGCAGCGCCGGCTTCTATCTGCTGGGCTCCGACGGCAAGTGGAGCGGCATCGACGTCGATGTCTGCCGCGCCATCGCCGCGGCGATCCTGGGCGATTCGGAGAAGGTCAAGTACGTGCCGGCCAGCGCCCAGCAGCGCTTCCAGCAGGTCCAGTCGGGCGAGGTCGACCTGCTGTCGCGCACCACGACCTGGACGCTCACCCGCGACACCGCGCTGGGTCTCGATTTCGGTCACATCACCGTCTATGACGGCCAGGGCTTCCTCGTCCCGAAGAAGCTGGGCGTGAAGAGCGCCAAGGAGCTCAAGGGCGCCACGGTCTGCGTGCAGCCCGGCACCACCACCGAGCTCAACCTCGCCGACTATTTCCGTGCCAACAACATGGAGTTCAAGTCGGTGGTGATCGAGAGCCGCGACGAGCTCGAGAGCGCCTTCTACAACGGCCGCTGCGACGTCTACACCAACGACTCCACCGGTCTCGCCTCCTCGCGCGCCACGCGCGCGCCCAAGCCCGACGACTACGTCATCCTGCCGGAGCGCATCTCCAAGGAGCCGCTGGCGCCGGCCTTCCGCCATGGCGACAACCAGTTCGGCGACATCGTGCGCTGGTCGGTCTACGCCATGCTCGAGGCCGAGGAGAAGGGCATCACGTCGAAGAACGTCGACGAGATGAAGAAGAGCACCGACCCGCAGATCAAGCGCATCCTGGGCGTCACGCCGGGCATGGGCAAGGCGCTGGGCGTCGACGAGGAGTGGGCCTACCGCATCATCAAGCAGGTCGGCAACTACGGCGAGTCCTACGACCGCAATCTCGGGCCGAACAGCTCGGTGAAGCTCGATCGCGGCTTGAACAGGCTATGGACGCAAGGCGGCATCCAGTACGCGCCGCCGATCCGCTGAAGAACCCGGGCGCCGCCGGCCCACACCGACGGCGCCCGATTTGCATCTGACGTAAGTACCCGAGGTCCCGACGATGGCCGTCGACGCCCGCTTCGGCAGCACGCCACCCAAACCCAAGGTGGCGCCGTGGAATGATCCGGTGATCCGCGGCTGGTTCTTCCAGATCGTCGTCGTCGGACTTTTCGTCCTCCTGGCCATCTACCTCGTGCAGAACACGATGGAGAACCTCGAGCGGCAGAAGATCGCCAGCGGCTTCGGCTTCCTGCAGAAGGAAGCGGGCTTCGAGATCGGCGATACGATCATCCCCTATTCCGCCGCCGACACCTACGGTCGCGCCCTTCTGGTCGGCCTGATCAACACGCTGCGCGTGGCGGTCCTCGGCATCATCTTCGCCACCATCCTCGGCACCCTGATCGGCGTCGGCCGGCTGTCGAGCAACTGGCTGCTGGCCAAGATCTGCGAAGTCTATGTCGAGGCCTTCCGCAACGTGCCGCTGCTGCTGTGGCTGCTGCTGATCGCGAAGTACATCCGCGAGTCGCTGCCCGGCCCGCGCCAGGCGTGGAACTTCAATCGCATCTTCTTCTCGGTCGACGAAAAGTTCCCGGACCTCGTCTTCGGTACGCGGCTGCTGTGGATCGTGGTCGCGCTCATCATTGCCGGCATCGGCATCTGGCTCCTGACGCTATGGACCCGCAGCGATCCGAAGGCAAAAAGCACCAGCTTCGTCGTTACGCTTGTGGGTCTGGCCGGCCTGACGATCCTCGCTCTCTTCGTCATGCCGAACATCCCCTTCGCCGCCCGCGAGCACGGCTTCGACATCTTCCTGTCGAACCGTGGCCTCTACATACCGGTGCCGGTGCTGCAGGCGTTGCATCTGTGGATGGGCGTCGCTTTCCTGATCGGTATCGCCGGCGCCTGGGCGATCGCGCGCTGGGCGCGCAAGCGGCAGGAAGCGACCGGCCAGCAGTTCCCGCGCATCTGGGCCGGGCTCGGCGTGATCATCGGCCTGCCGCTGATCGTCTGGCTGCTGGGCGGTGCGCCGGCTGAACTCAGCATTCCGGAGCTGACGGGCTTCAACTTCTCCGGTGGCTCGGTGCTGCAGCCGGAATTCATCGCGCTGCTCGTCGGTCTCGTACTCTACACTTCCGCGTTCATCGCCGAGATCGTGCGCTCGGGCATCCTCGCGATCCATCGCGGCCAGACCGAGGCGGCCCTGGCCATCGGACTGACGCGCGGTCAGACGATGCGGCTGGTGCTGCTGCCGCAGGCGCTGCGCGTGATCGTGCCGCCGATGACCAGCCAGTACCTCAACATCACCAAGAACAGCTCGCTGGCGATCGCCATCGGCTATCCCGACCTGGTCGCCTCGGTGAACGTCACCATCAACCAGACCGGCCAGGCGATCGAGGGCATCCTGTTCATCATGGCAGCGTATCTCTCGGTCAGCCTGTCGATCTCGCTGTTCATGAACTGGTACAACAAGCGTATCGCCCTGGTGGAGCGCTAGACCATGGCCGACATCACCTCCGGCAGCGCCCCCGCCACCCGCACCTATCGTCCGCCGCCGTCGCAGGCGACGGGCGCCCTGGGCTGGATGCAGCGCAACCTGTTCAACAGCGTGCCGAACTCGATCATCACCATCCTGCTGGCGCTGCTCATCGGCATGATCGTGTGGAACTTCCTCGACTGGGCCGTCTTCAAGTCGGTGGTCAGTGCCAAGAACGGCCAGGAATGCGGCAGGATCAGCCCCAACGGCGCGTGCTGGGCCTTCGTCGCCGACAAGTACCGCCTGATCTTCTTCGGCACCTATCCCTTCGAGGAGCATTGGCGGCCGCTTTTCGCCAGCGTCTCCAGCATCGCCCTGCAGAGCCGCAGCAGCGATCCGCGGGGCTGGAAC
>CAYNOF010000404.1:0-2990 GCA_964398335.1 uncultured Rhizobiaceae bacterium | reverse complement strand
CCCTGCTCGGTCGGCTCGCTGAGCGCGAAGCCCGAATGCCAGCGCGAGAAGAAGATGCGCAGGTCGATGTCCGGCCCCAGCACCAGGCCGTGCGGCGCCTGCACCTGCACGTCCTCGAAGCGGCCCTTGCGCTCGTGCACGACGTTGTCGTTGCGGGTCAGGCACATCACCCGGCCCAGGCTGGGCGCCTGGGCGATGACGTCGCGCAGCGGCGTGCGCAGGCGCGTCGCGGTCTTGCCGACGTTCAGCGCGACCAGCTCGGCCTCGGTCGAGCCGATCGCGGCAGCCGCGTCGCGGATGCGCACCGTGGGATTGGCCGCCCTGAAGGCGGCATAGCGCTCGGCAAGGTCAGTGGTCCCCTGCATGGTCCCCTCAACGTGATGGACGGCTTACTTGGTCAGCAGCAGCCGGCCATTGGCCGTGACCCGCAGCAGGTACTCGGCGCCGTCGTGGTCGATCACCAGCAGCTTGCCTTCGCCCAGAAGATCGCGGCTGTTGGCGCGGCGCGGCAGGGTGTGGGTCACGGCTGCCGCGGCGGCGACCCGGTCGAAGGCTTGGCGCTCCGGGCGAGGACCAGCCGAGGGAGGAATGGTTCGCTCATGCATTTGCGAATCATTCTCATTAACATCCGAAGGAGTCAAGCCCTGCCTTAGAACTGGAAGGCGGTCGTGAACTTGAAATTGCGGCCGTAGTCGGCGACGGCCGAGAGGTGGTCGCGGTAGCGGCGGTCGGTGATGTTGTCGATGCCGAAATCCATGCGCACGCCGGCGAGCGGGCCGGACTGCGGCTCCCAGCTGGCGAACAGGTCGAAGATCGAGTAGCCCGGCGTCACCGGCGTGCTGCCGTCGAGCGGCACGCGGTTCTGGTCGGCGACGAACTTGGCGCGGCCGCCGAAGGTGAGGCCCCAGGGCGCATGCGTGTAGCCCGCGGTCAGCACCAGCTTGTCGCCGGGGATCGACGACAGCGGCTGGGTGATCGGCAATGTCGCGTCGCCGCGGATGCGGCTGGCGGCGATGCTGCCGAAGAAGCCGAAGCCGCTGTAGGAGATCTCGGCCTCGATGCCGCTGATGTTGGCGGTCGTGCGATTGACGCTGGTGGTCGTCGTCGCGGTGACGATCTCGTCGATGAAGTCGTGGTAGTTGGTGTTGAAGTAGGTGACGCGTGCGCGCAGACGATCGTTCCTGGTCAGCAGATCGTCGACCTTGAAGTTGACGCCGACCTCGCGGTTGCGCGCCGTCTCCGGCCGCAGGAACGGGTTGGGGATGAAGAGGTTGCCCGGGAAGTGCGAGCCCGAGACGTAGAGCTCGTTGAGCGCCGGCGCGCGGAAGGCCTCGGCGTAGAGGCCGTAGATATTGATCCACTTCACCGGCTCGACGCTGACCGAGACGCGCGGCGAGAAATGGCTGGCGTCGAGATCGGGCCCCAGCGCCGAGCGGTCGGGCTTGCGCACGAAGTGGTCGAAGCGGCCGCCGGGCGTGACCGTGACCATGTCGAAGAACTTGAACTCGCTCTGGGCGTAGAGGCCATAGGCGTTGCCCTGCGCGTTGGGATACTGGTCGCGCGGCAGGCCGTTGCGCGTGCCGGTGACGTACTGGAGATAGCCGTCGACGCCGTAGGTCAGGCGCACGCTCGCCCAGTTGTTGACGGCGATGTTGTTGGAGTTGGCGAGGTCGATGCCCGTGGTGCGGAAGAACGAGCCATCGACTCGGCTGTCGCTGAAGCGGCGCTCATGCACGTCGAGCCGCGTGTGATAGACCGTGCCCTTGAAGTCGAACCACGGGCTCTTCGCCGGGTTGTAGCTGAAATTGGCGGCGAAGGTGTGCTGCAGGTCGGAGCGGTCGGCCGGCGCGCTGGTCGAGGACGTGTTGGGCGTCGTCGTGCTGTAGCCGGTGTCGCGGTGGCCGAGCCACGAGAAGCTCACGCGCGCATCCGGTGCCACCTGGGCGCCGACCTTGATCAGGCCGCTCATCACGTCGAGCGCCGAGAACGGCAGGATGGTGCCGCCGCCCTGGCGGATGTCGGAACTGTTGCGATAGAGGCCGGAGGCGATGACGTCGAACGCGCCGACGCGGCCGAAGCCGGTGAACGAGCCCATGCCCATATCGGGCGCGCTCTGGTAGCCGGCCTTGACGCGGAAGCCCCAGCTCTGGCCGGGCTGCAGGAAATCGGCGGCGTCCTTGGTGGTGAAGCTCAGCAGGCCGCCGATCGCGCCGCTGCCGTAGAGCGTCGATTGCGGGCCGCGCACGACCTCGACGCGCTTGAGCATGTCGGGATCGACGAAGACGCGGCCCTTGTGCTCGTTCTGGAAATCCTGGCGCGCGCCGTCGATGCGGATCTGCACGCGCTCGCCCTCCAGGCCGCGGATGTTGGGCTGCATGCCCGTGGTGCGCGGACCGCCGCTGAGCTCGACGCCGGGCAGGTTGCGGATCAGATCGCCGTACGTGTTGGGCTGTTGGCGCTCGATCTGCGGGGCGTCGATCACCGAGACCGAGCCCGGCACCTGCGACACCGGCCGCGCCGTGCGGAGCGCATCGACCGACAGCGGGTCGAGCTGGATCGGCGGCACCTGGGCTTGCGCCGGCGCTGGTGTGGTCTGCGCCAGGGCGCTTGGGGCCGCGGCCAGGGCGGCGGCGAAGGACAGGGTGGTGGCGCGGACAGCCCGACCGGCCGCAGAGCGACGGTAACGCATGGAATCCCCCGAAGGCGCGCATTGGCGCAACGCGTTGCGGCTCGCGTGGCCATCGGGGCCGGCTGGCTGACCTCTTCTGTAGCATCAACGAATCTGATAGGCAATTGAGACGCATTCGCATCATGATCAGGACAATCGCCCAACTTTGACGCCCGAGAAGGCGCCTGCTACAGCGCCGCGCGGCGGAGATGACATCCATGAACGCGTTGAACAGCTATCGCGCCGGCCCGGACGAGCGCGGCCATTTCGGCATCTTCGGCGGCCGCTACGTCGCCGAGACCCTGATGCCGCTGATCCTCGA
>CAYNOF010000403.1:0-1461 GCA_964398335.1 uncultured Rhizobiaceae bacterium | reverse complement strand
CCGAGGGCCTGACCCCGGTCGCCGTCGAGATCGATGCGTACGGCCACGCCAGCGGCCTGAAGGTGAAGGGCGAGAAGGACGGCGTGGCGTTCGAGACCGTGCTGCCGGCGCGCTCGATCCTGGTCGCCGCCGGCACCCAGCCCAACACAGTGCTGGCGCGCGAGGACGGCGCGCACACCATGCTCGACGGCAAGTACTTCCGCGCCCTCGACGAGGACGGCAACCCCGTCTCGCCCGAGCGCATCGCCAAGCCGGCCACGCCGCAGGTGCTGATGTACAAGCACGGCGATGGCCGCACGGTGTCGTTCTGGGGCGACCTGCATCCCTCCTTTGCCGGCAACGTCGTGAAGGCGATGGGCGGCACCAAGCAGGGCTATCCCGTGGTGTCGCGCATGCTGGCGAAGGTGCCGGCAGCCTCGACGCCGCGAAACCTGATCGACCGCGCCAACGCCGAGCTGCGCGCCACGGTGCACGCGGTGCATCGCCTGACACCGACCATCGTCGAGGTCGTGGTCAAGGCGCCGGCGGCGGCGCGCGCCTTCGAGCCCGGCCAGTTCTATCGCCTGCAGAATTTCGAGGCGCATGCGCGGCGCGTCGACGACACGGTGCTGGCGATGGAAGGCATCGCGCTCACCGGCGCCTGGGTCGACAAGGAGCACGGGCTGCTCTCGACCATCGTGCTGGAGATGGGCGGCTCGTCCGATCTCTGCGCCCATCTGAAGCCGGGCGAGCCGGTGGTCCTGATGGGCCCGACCGGCACGCCGACCGAAGTCGAGCATGGCGAGACCGTGGTGCTCGTGGGCGGCGGCCTGGGCAACGCCGTGCTGTTCTCGATCGGTGCCGCCTTGCGCGCCGCCGGCTCGAAGGTGCTGTACTTCGCCGGCTACAAGCGCGTGATCGACCGCTACAAGGTGGCGGAGATCGAGCAGGCCGCCGACGTGGTGGTCTGGTGCTGCGACGAGGCGCCGGGCTTCTCGCCGGGCCGCCCGCAGGATCGCGCCATCGTCGCCAACATCGTCGAGGCCATGCGCGCCTACGCGGCCGGCGAGCTGGGCGAGCAGGCGATCCCCTACCACACGCTCGACCGCATCATCGCGATCGGCTCGGACGGCATGATGAACGCCGTGCGGCTGGCGCGCCGCGGCGTGCTGGCGCCTTATATCGACCGCGCCGATCACCACGCGATCGCCAGCATCAACTCCCCGATGCAGTGCATGATGAAGGAGATCTGCGCGCAGTGCCTGCAGCGGCACGTCGATCCGGTGACCGGCAAGGAGACCGTGGTGTTCTCCTGCTTCAACCAGGATCAGCGCATGGATCTGGTCGATTTCGCCAATCTGCGCCAGCGGCTGACGCAGCAGGGCCTGCAGGAGAAGCTGTCGAAGCTCTGGCTCGACCGCGCGCTGAAGGCCGAGGGCGTGCGCGCGCTGGCGGCGGAGTAGCGGCGCAGCTCAGAGCTGC
>CAYNOF010000402.1:0-2333 GCA_964398335.1 uncultured Rhizobiaceae bacterium | reverse complement strand
TTCGCCGGGCTGGAGAAGATCATCGCCCAGCGCCGCCAGGGCACGTCCATCGGCTTCGGCGCCGAGGTGCGCGGTCCGGACGAGCGGCGCACCGGCGAGGTGCTGCGCGACCTGGAGCCCGAGGATCTGCTGAAGTACGGCTTGATCCCGGAATTCGTCGGCCGCCTGCCGGTTGTGGCGACGCTCGACGACCTCGACGAGCAGGCGCTGGTCGAGATCCTGACCAAGCCCAAGAACGCGCTGGTGCGCCAGTACGGCCGCCTGTTCGAGATGGAGCGCATCCGCCTGAAGTTCACCGACGATGCGCTGCGTGGCATCGCCCACCGGGCGATCCAGCGCAAGACCGGTGCCCGCGGCCTGCGCTCGATCATGGAAGCGATCCTGCTGAACACCATGTACGACCTGCCCAGCCTCGATGGCGTCGACGAAGTCGTCGTCAACCGCGAGGTGGTCGAGGGCAGGGCACAGCCGCTTTACACCTACAGCGACCGGCGCGAGATCGAGGCGCCGGCCCAAGGGGCATAGCCACCCCGTCCAGTCAGGCCGGGCCGTCCAGGGAGGGCGGCGCCGACGGGCGGGGATGACAGGCGCGTTACGCGCAAGTGACCGGCGCTTGAACGCAATGCGGCCGGGGCCATCTATCCCTTGTGGACGGATGTGCTAGCGGCGTTTGCGTTCGATTGTCGAAGCCTGCGCGGTGAATCCATTCGGGCCCATAGCCCATGTTTGCGAGGCCTCCTCATGAGTACGCTCTCCCGAGGGTCGATCTTCCCGGTGTTGCCGCTGAGGGACATCGTGGTGTTCCCCCACATGATCGTTCCGCTGTTCGTCGGACGCGAGAAATCCGTCCGCGCGCTCGAGGACGTGATGAAGGACGACAAGCAGATCCTGCTCGTCGCCCAGAAGAACGCGGGTCAGGACGACCCGACCACTGACGATATCCACCGCGTCGGCACCATCGGTACCGTGCTGCAGCTGCTGAAGCTGCCCGACGACACCGTGAAGGTGCTGGTCGAGGGCGGCCGTCGCGCGCGCATCACCGATTTCACCGACCGCAAGGATTTCTTCGAGGCCCATGCCGAGGTCTTCGAGGAGAAGCCGACGCCGGCGGCCGAGGTCGAGGCGCTGGCGCGCACTGTCGCCGGCGAGTTCGAGCAGTACGTCAAGATCAACAAGAAGGTGCCGCCCGAGGTCGTGGTCTCGATCAACAAGATCGACGATCCGGCCAAGCTCGCCGACAACATCGCCGCCCACCTGGCGCTGAAGATCGCCGACAAGCAGGCGCTGCTGGAGATCGATTCGGTCGCCGGCCGCCTGGAGAAGATCTACAGCCTGATGGAAGGCGAGATCTCCGTCCTGCAGGTCGAGAAGAAGATCCGCAACCGCGTCAAGCGGCAGATGGAGAAGACCCAGCGCGAGTACTACCTCAACGAACAGCTCAAGGCGATCCAGAAGGAGCTGGGCGAGGGCGAGGACGGCCGCGACGAGGTCGGTGAACTGGAGAAGCGCATCAAGAAGACGCGCCTCAGCAAGGAAGCCCGCGAGAAGGCGATGGCCGAAGTGAAGAAGCTTCGCACCATGAGCCCGATGTCGGCCGAAGCCACCGTCGTGCGCAACTACCTCGACTGGATGCTGTCGATCCCGTGGAAGAAGCGCAGCAAGATCAAGAAGGACCTCAAGGGCGCGCAGCAGATCCTCGATGCCGATCACCACGGCCTCGAGAAGGTCAAGGAGCGCATCCTCGAGTACCTCGCCGTGCAGCAGCGCATGGAGAAGATGAAGGGCCCGATCCTGTGCCTGGTCGGCCCGCCTGGAGTCGGCAAGACGTCGCTGGGCAAGTCGATCGCCAAGTCGACCGGCCGCAACTTCGTGCGCATGTCGCTGGGCGGCGTGCGTGACGAAGCCGAGATCCGCGGCCACCGGCGCACCTATATCGGCTCGATGCCCGGCAAGATCATCCAGTCGATGAAGAAGGCCAAGACGTCGAACCCGCTGATCCTGCTCGACGAGATCGACAAGCTCGGCGCCGACTGGCGCGGCGATCCGACGGCGGCGCTGCTGGAGGTGCTCGATCCGGAGCAGAACAACACGTTCAACGACCACTACCTCGAGGTCGACTACGACCTTTCCGACGTGATGTTCATCACCACGGCCAACACGCTGCGCATGCCGCAGCCGCTGCTGGATCGCATGGAGGTGATCCGTCTCGCCGGCTACACCGAGGACGAGAAGGTCGAGATCGCGCGCAAGCATCTGCTGCCCAAGCAGATCGAGGCGGCGGGCCTGAAGGACGGCGAGGTCGAGATCACCGACAAGGCGGTGCGCGACATCAT
>CAYNOF010000401.1:0-6243 GCA_964398335.1 uncultured Rhizobiaceae bacterium | reverse complement strand
CATCGCCCACCGCCTGTCGACCGTGGTCGACGCCGACGAGATCGTCGTGCTGGTCGACGGCCGCGTCGCCGAGCGCGGCACGCATGTGGCGCTGATGATCAAGAACGGCGTCTACGCCGACATGTGGCGCCGCCAGGCCGAAGCCGCCGAGGAAGCCCTGGCAGAGAAGCCCGAAGCACCATCCCTGCGCACCCAGGGCAGGCTGCTCGCCAGCGACTGAAGGCCTGGAAGTTGGAACTCGACGAGACGATCGTGTCGACACGTCTGCGAGTTCTCGCTTCTGGATCGAGCCGGCGTCGTCAATGTGTTGACTGATGCACTGGGCTGCGCGGGCGATGTCGTCCGCCGCGACCTGCTGACTGATCATGCGCTGGACCGCGTCCTGACGAACGGCGTGAAGGTGTTCCGACAGCCCAGGACGCCCCTATGCGTCGGGCCGGCTTGCGCATGGTCGTGCCGACCGGCTAGACACCGCGCTCCCGCTTCCCGGACCGGTTCTGCAAATGGCCTCGGCCGCACCACAGTCGCGGGCCGGCGCTTCGGCGCTGTGGCCTGTCTATGTCGCGATCTTCGGCGCTGGCGTCATGATGGGCACGTCGATTCCCATCGTGCCGCTGGCGCTGGAGGCGCGCGGCGTCGACCGGCTGACCAACGGCCTCAGTGGCGCGATGTGGTCGGTCGGGCTGCTGGTATTCGGCGCCTACATCCCGCGCTGGGCCGGCCGCGTGGGCGCGGTGACGTTGATCTGGATCGCGCTGGGTGTTTCGGCGGTGATCCAGCTCGCGCAGGGCTTCACGCTCGACCTGCCCGTCTGGGCGCTGCTGACCCTGTGGACGGCCTTGCGCTTCGTGCAGGGCGCGGCGGTCGGTGTGCCCTGGCTGGTGACCGAGATCTGGATCAACCTCGTGGTCGAGGAGCGCCAGCGCGCGCGGGCCCTGGCGCTCTACTCGACCTTGATCGCCGGCGGGCTTGCCTCGGGACCGCTGGTGCTGCAGGTCGTCGGCGTGACGGGCGCGGCGCCGTTCATCGCCTGCGCCGTGCTGACCCTGGCGGTGGCTCTGCCGATGCTGTTCGCGCGCGATGCGCCGCACATCGAGCCCGAGGCTGGTGGCCGGTTGAGGGACACGGTGTGGCTCGCGCCTGTCGCGATGCTGGCGGCGCTGACCGCGGGCACCGGCGAAACCGTGGTCTTCATGTTCCTGCCGGTCTACGGCGTCGAGATCGGGATCGACGCCAAGATGGCGACCCTGTGGCAGACCGCCTTCGTCGCCGGCAACCTCGTGCTGCAATTGCCGATCGGCTGGCTGGCCGACCGCTTGCCGCGGCTGGGTGTGCTGTTGAGCTGCGTGCTGTCGAGCGCGGTGGCGGCGGCGATCCTGCCCTTGCTCGGCGCCTCGCCCTGGACGGTATGGCCGCTGCTGGTGATCTGGGGCGGGGTGGCGTTCGGCATCTACACCGTGGGCCTGACCATGCTGGGCCAGCGCTTCGCCGCCGGCGACATGGCGCGCGCCAACGCCGCCTTCGTGATGATCTACACCTTCGGCAGCCTGATCGGCCCGCCGGTCAGCGGTGCGGCGATGGACGTCTTCGGCGGCCGCGGCCTGGGCTGGTCGCTGGCGGCGGCCTACTGCCTGTGCGCGCTGGCCATGGTGGTCATCCATCGGCGGCGCGGCTGACATTTCGGCCGCCATCGGCTAGACCGCAGCGATGACCGCCGCCGCCTCGCGCTCGCAGGCCTCCGACGATCCGCTGCATGCCCCGCTGCTGGCCGGCGACCGCCGGGCCCTGGCGCGCGCCATCACGCTGATCGAATCGACGCGCGAGGATCACCGCCTGCGCGCGGATGCGCTCCTGAGCGCGCTCCTGCCGCAGACCGGCCGCTCGACGCGCCTGGGCATCACCGGCATTCCCGGCGTCGGCAAGTCGACCTTCATCGAGCGCTTCGGCCTGGAGCTGATCGGCCGGGGGCACAAGGTCGCGGTGCTGGCGATCGATCCGTCCTCGAAGCGCACCGGCGGCTCGATCCTGGGCGACAAGACCCGCATGGAGAGGCTGTCGCGCGACGAGAGGGCATTCATCCGCCCGTCGCCCGCCGGTACCACCCTGGGCGGCGTCGCCCGGCGCACGCGCGAGGCGATGCTGCTGGCCGAAGCGGCGGGCTACGACGTGGTGATCGTCGAGACGGTGGGCGTGGGCCAGTCGGAGACGGCGGTGGCCGACATGGTCGACATGTTCGTGCTGCTGCTGCCGCCGGCCGGCGGCGACGATCTGCAGGGCATCAAGAAGGGCGTGGTCGAGCTCGCCGACCTGCTGGTGGTCAACAAGGCCGATGGCGAGCTGAAGGCGGCCGCCAACCGTGCCGCCGCCGACTACGCCAACGCGCTGCGCCTGTTGCATCCCGCCACGGCACAATGGACACCCGAAGTGCGGACCTGCTCGGCGGTCGAAGGCAGCGGCATCGCCGATGTGTGGGCGACGGTGGGCCGCTTCCGTGCCGCCGTCGGCGAGGCCGGCATTGCCAGGCGCCGCGCGACGCAGGCGCGGGCGTGGTTGTGGAACGAAGTGAGCGAGACCCTGATGAGCGCATTGCGAAGCCATCCCGATGTGAAGCGCCAGGTGGCGCCGCTGGAGCGCGAGGTCGAGCGCGGTGCGCTCACGCCCTCGGCCGCGGCACGCCGGTTGCTCGAGGCATTCCTCGGCCGATGAAGAAACGCAGCATCACCCAGGGCCGCAAGGCCGTGACCAAGAGCATCGCGCGCAAGCTGGGCGTGAAGCCCAACGGCACGCGCGGCCGCAAGGTCGATCCGGCCAAGGTCGCCGGCGAGGCGCTGCCGTTCTGGCGCCGCAAGACGCTGTCGCAGATGAGCCTGCGCGAGTGGGAATCGTTGTGCGACGGCTGCGGCAAATGCTGCGTGCACAAGATCGAGTGGGAAGGCACCACCGAGGTGGTGCAGACCAATGTCTGCTGCCAGATGCTCGATACGCACACCTGCCAGTGCAAGGACTACCCCAACCGCAAGGCGGTGGTGCCGGACTGCATCCAGCTCACGCCCGGCGTGGTCGCCGAGATGGACTGGCTGCCGGCGAGCTGCGCCTATCGCCTCGTGCTGCAGGGCAAGGACCTCTACTGGTGGCACCCGCTGGTTTCGGGCGATCCCGAGACCGTGCACGAGGCCGGCGTCTCGGCGCGCGACCGGGTGATCTCCGAGCTCGAGGTCAAGGACCACCGCGACCACGTGCTCGACGACTGGATGTGAGCGTGCCGCATCCGGTCCTGACGACCGAGCGGCTGATCCTGCGGCCGTGGCGCGACGATGACCTGGCGCCCTTCGCGGCGATGAACGCCGATCCCGCGATCATGCGCCATTTCCCCTCGAAACTCAGCCGCGCCGAGAGCGACGCCATGGTCGGCCGGATCCGCCTGCATTTCGCCACGAGCGGCTTCGGACTGTGGGCGCTCGAGATCCCCGGCGTGACGTCCTTCGCCGGCTTCGTGGGTCTGTCGGTGCCACGCTTCGAGGCGCCTTTCATGCCCTGCGTCGAGATCGGCTGGCGGCTGGCGGTGGATTGCTGGGGCAGAGGCTACGCCACCGAGGGCGCCAGGGCGGCGCTGGCCTTCGGTTTCGGCGCCCAGGCGCTGCCCGAAATTGTCTCCTTCACCGTGGTCGCCAACCAGCCCTCGCGTCGGGTGATGGAGCGGCTGGGCATGCACCACGACCCGGCCGACGATTTCGATCACCCCTCGATCGCCGAGGGCCACTCGATGCGACGCCACGTGCTGTACCGGCTGCGGGCACCTAACTGATTGATCGAGCGGGGAATTCCGGCACGAGTGACAGCTTCTTGACCGCGCCCGCCCACTTGCGTACAAGACCCGCCGCACGCCGGCCCCTCGGGCCGGTTCTTCGTTTTTCGGGACCCGTATCATGACCCGTCGTTGCGAGCTCTCCGGCAAGAGCATCCAGGTCGGCAACATCGTCAGCCACGCCAACAACAAGACCAAGCGGCGCTTCCTGCCCAACCTGCAGGACACCTCGGTTCTGTCGGATGCGCTGGGCCACACGGTGCGCCTGCGGCTCACCCCGCGCGCCATCCGCACCCTGGAGCACAATGGCGGGCTCGACGCCTACCTGCTGGGCACCGGCAACTCCAAGCTCAGCGACGAGATGAAGGCGCTGAAGCGCCGTGTCGTCGCCGCCAAGGCCCGCAAGGACGCCAAGGCCGCCGCCTGATCGCCTCATCGGCGACCGACCAACGAGGCCCGCGCGAGCGGGCCTTTTTTGTTGCTCAGGCCTCACCCTGAGGAGCGCTCTAAGGGCGCGTCTCGAAGGGTGGGCAACCTGCTCCGAGTCCGTTGCCCATGCTTCGAGACGGCCGCTGCGCGGCCTCCTCGGCATGAGGTCGGGGGTTATTGGATGACGCGCAGGATGCTGTTGAAGTCGTCGGTCCACAGCCCGACCTCGGGCCGGTCGGGCAGACCAGTGGCGATCGGCTTGATGCGGGGATGCTCCAGCAAGTTCCTGTCGGTCGTCATCAGCACCCAGTCGCTGATGCGCCCGCCTTCGGGCTTGAGATCGAGCATGCGGATTGCGATCAGCCCGCGGGCGCGCGCGAGGTTGAACAGCGGCGCGCGCAGATCGAGGAAGCGGTTGCTGATGTGGAAGGCGATCACGCCGTCCTTGCGGATGTGGCGGATGTAGAGGTCGAGCGCCTCGACCGTGATCAGGTGGATGGGGATCGAATCGCCGGAGAAGGCGTCGACCGCCAGCACGTCGAAGTTCTGCGGACTCTCGCGCTCCAGCTTCAGGCGTGCGTCGCCCAGCACCGTCTCGACCCGGGCCTTGCTGTCGGACAGATAGGTGAAATCGCGCCGGGCGATGTCGATGACCTTCTGGTTGATCTCGTAGAAGCGGATCACGCCGCCCGGCTTGCCATAGGCGGCGAGCGCGCCGGCGCCCAGGCCGATCACGCCGATGCGCAGCGGGCGGTCGCCCTGCGCCTCGATCGCGCGGCCGGCGCCGCCATCGCGACGGTAGTAGACGCTGGGCTCGTAGCGGCGTTCGGGCGTGAGGTACTGCCGGCCATGCACGATGGCGCCGTGCGACAGGCCGCGCTCGCGCTCGGCGCCCTGGCCGGTCTCGTTGACGCGCAACACGCCGTAGAAATTGCGCGTCACCAGGAGCGTCTGGGTACGGATCTGCTGGACATGGATGCCGACCGCCAGCGCGACGCCGATCAGGCCGAGCAGCAGCGGGATGCGGGCGTAACGGATGGCGTGGCCGGTGCGCTTCATCGCCAGCACCAGCAGCGCGGCCAGCCCGATCTCGAGCTCGAAATAGTCGGGCAGCACCAGCGGCGAGAGGATGCCGACCAGCGCCGCACCGAGCGCGCCGCCCAGCGCGATGGTGAGATAGAAGCCGGTGAGATGCGACGGCGAGGGCCTGGCGCGCACCAGCTCGCCGTGACAGACCATGCAGCCGACGAACATGCCGGCGCTGAACAGGCTGACCTGCACGACCAGGTCGAAGCGCAGGCGATCGTCGAGCAGCGCCCAGCACATGCCCGTCACCAGCAGGCCGAGCAGCGGCATGAAGAACGCCGGCCGGTACCAGCCGGCGCTCTCGAAGGTCAGGATGAAGGTGATCAGGTACAGCGCCAGCGGCAGCACCCACAGCAGCGGCACCGCCGCGACGTTCTGGGTGAGGTGGTTGGAGACCGCCAGCAGCAGGATCGAGCCGATCGCCGCGAGCGTGGTCCATAGCGCGTAGTCGCGTGCGGTCGGCGTGGCATCGGCGTCGGCGGTGGGTCCGGCGGCGACAGGCGTCGCCGGCAGGCGCGAATCGCGCCAGGCCGCGAACAGCGCCACGGCGACGAACAGCACGTAGCCACCCGACCACAGCCAGGCCTGCGCCCTGGTCGCCAGCGTCGGCTCGAGCAGCAGCGGATAGCCGAGCAGGGCCAGCAGCGAGGCGAGGTTGGAGAGCGCGAACAGCCGGTAGGGACTGGCGCCGGGCTTGGCGCGCGCGAACCAGGCCTGCACCAGCGGCGAGTTGGCCGACAGTGCGGCGAACGGCAGGCCGATGGTCGCGGCGAGGAAGCCGATGATGCGCCAGGTCGGGCTTTCCTCGCCGCTGGGCTTCCACGACGGATCGGCCAGGACGGGCAACCACAGCAGGCTCGCCAGCAGGATCGCGCCGTGCAGCAAGGCGCGCGGCTTGGGCGCCAGGCGGCGCGTCACGTAGT
>CAYNOF010000400.1:0-16176 GCA_964398335.1 uncultured Rhizobiaceae bacterium | reverse complement strand
CGATCTTGCCGCCGCCGCGCCTGGCCATGTGCGGCAGGACGCTGCGCACGAAGAAGAACGCGCCCTTCAGGTTGAGGTCGACCTGGCTGTCCCACACGGCTTCCGACGTCTCCTCGATCGGCACGGGCCGGAAGATGCCGGCGTTGTTGATCAGGATGTCGACGCCGCCCAAGCGTTCGACGACCGTCGCCACCGCGCCCTCGATCGCATCGACCCGACTGCAATCCGCCGCCACCGCGATTGCCGCACCGCCGGTCGCGACGACCTCGGCTGCCCGCTCAGGATGGCTGCGGTTGATGATGGCGACCGCGGCGCCGGCGGCTGTCAGCGCCCGGGCGATGGCCGCGCCGATGCCCTCGGAGCCGCCCGTCACGATCGCGACCTTGCCCGACAGGTTGGTCATCGCTTGCCTCTAATGTGATCACATCAGTTGGAATTTTGGGCATCCGGCGCGGCCGGCGACTGGTTGCTGAGCGACAGCAGGATGATCCCCGCCACCATCAGCAGGAGGGCCAGCCAGACCACGCTGCGCACCGGCTCGGCGTAGATGATCCAGCCCCAGGCGAGGCCCGCCAGCACCGCGAGGTAGTTGAACTGCGCGAAGAAGGTCGGGCCGGCCATGCGGATGATCTCGAGGAAGAGCCAGGTGAAGGCGGCGTAGATCAGCGCCGCCAGCAGCGTCGCCAGCTCGGCGTCGCCCAGTCCCCCGGGCCACCAGGCGATCTGCCCGGTGGCGATCGCCAGGGGCAGGAGGCCCACGGCCGCGCCGAACAGGATGCCGGCGCCGAGCGCGGCGGGATCGGCACTGGGCGGCCGGAAGATCGAGGCGGCGATGTTCGCCATGGCGTAGAGCACCGGCGCGACCAGGCAGAGCGCAAACCAGCCCAGCCCATCGGCCGTCGGAATCGCGCCGCTGCCCGGCCCGGCAATCACGAGGATGCCGGCGAAACCGAAGGCGACGCCGAGCACGCCCAGCCAGCGAAAGCGCTGCAGTCGCGTCGCGACGGCGAACAGGAATGTCAGCGGCGGCGACAGCGCCAGGACCAGGGTGACGAGGCCGGCCGGCAGGTGCGCGGCGGTAAAGGTCAGCAGCGCGCCGGGCAGGCCGAGGCCCAGGAAGCCCACCAGGACGTAAGCCTTCAGCGCCGCGCCGCTCAGCGGCACGCGGCACCCGCGGGCGGCCGCCACCGCCAGGAGGCACAGCCCCGACAGCACGCTTTGCCAGAAGGCATAGGCGAGCGGCGGCATCCCGGCTTCGGCCGCGAGCTTGTTCAGGCTGAACGTGGCGCCAAAGCTGGCGGCGGCCACGACGAGATAGATCGCTGGCAGTGTCCGCACGGGCTCCTCCCTCGCACGGCTCTTGCAACGCGCGAGCCACGCGGCGCCCGCCCGGCGGGTAATGTGATCACGGGAGAGAAAACGGGATGCGATTCGCGATCGACACGGGCGGCACGTTCACCGACCTCGTGGTCGAGGATGACGACGGCCGGCTGCGCATGTTCAAGGCGCAGACCACGCCGCACGACCCGATCGTCGGCGTGCTCGACAGCCTGCAGGTCGCCGCCGACGCCCTGGGCGTGAGCCGCGCCGGGTTGCTTGGCCAGGGCAGCATGCTGATCCACGGCACGACGCGGGCGATCAACGCCATCGTCACCGGCAATACGGCGCGCACGGCGCTGCTCGTGACCCAGGGCCACCCCGATATCCTGGTCCTGCGCGAAGGCGGCCGGAACGAGGTGTTCAATTTCGACGTGCCCTTTCCGCAGCCCTATATCCCGCGCTCCCTGACGTTCGAGATCCCGGAACGCATCGGCCCCGACGGCCGGATCATCGCCGCCCTCGACGAGGCCGCGGTGGTCGAGGCGCTCAGGCAATTGCCGGCGCGCGGCGTCGAGACGATTGCCGTCTGCCTGCTCTGGTCGATCATCAACCCGGCTCACGAGGACCGCATCGGCGCGCTCATCGAGCAGCACCTGCCGGGCATGCCGTTCACCCTCTCGCATGCGCTCAATCCGTCGCTGCGCGAATATCGCCGCGCCTCGTCGGCCGCCATCGACGCCTCGCTCAAGCCGCTCATGGGCCGCTACATGCGCGACCTCGAGGCGCGGCTGCGCGGGGAGGGCTTCGCCGGCCGCGTGTTCGTCGTGACATCGCAGGCCGGCGTGATCGACGCCGCCGAGGGCGCCGAGACGCCGATCCATCTCATCAACTCCGGCCCGGCCATGGCCCCCGTCGCCGGTCGGCACTATGTCACCGCCGATGTCGGCGCCGCGACGGCGGTCGTCGCCGACACGGGCGGCACCACCTACGATGTCAGCCTGGTGCGCGGCGGGCGCATCCCGTGGACGCGCGAGACCTGGATCGGCACGCCCTATGTCGGCCACATGACCGGCTTTCCGTCGGTCGACGTGCGCTCGATCGGCGCCGGCGGCGGATCGATCGCGGCGGTCGATTCCGGCGGGCTGCTGACGGTCGGGCCGCGCAGCGCCGGCGCCGTGCCCGGCCCGGTCTGCTATGGCAAGGGCGGCACCGAGCCGACCGTCACCGACTGCTCGTTGGTGCTGGGCCATCTCGACCCGGCGCATTTCCTCGGCGGCGCGGTTCGCCTCGACGAGGCCGCCGCACGGCTTGCGGTGCAGGAACGTGTGGCCCGGCCGCTCGGCCTCAGCGTCGAGGAAGCCGCCGCCGCGGTGATCGCGGTGGCGACGGAGAACATGGTGCAGGCGATCCTCGACATCACCGTCAACCAGGGCATCGACCCGGCCGCGTCGGTGCTGATCGGCGGTGGCGGCGCGGCCGGGCTCAACTCGACGATGATCGGCCGACGACTGGGCTGTGCGGCGGTTCTCGTGCCGTCGCTCGGCGCGGCGCTGAGTGCCGCCGGTGCTCTGATGTCGGAACTGACGCAGCTTCATCGCGCGACCCGCTTCCTCACCAGCGATGCCTTCGACTACGCCGCCGCCAACGAGGTGATGGGCGCCTTGCGCGCCCGCGGCGAGAAATTCATCGCCGCGGCCAATCTCCAGGATGGTCGCATCGAGATGGCGGTCGAGGCGCGCTACGCCAACCAGGTCTGGGAGATCGAGGTGCCGCTGACGATGCAGAGCTTCACCGGCTCCGCCGATGTCGAGCGCTTCGTCGCCGATTTCCATGCCGCGCATGAGGCGGTCTTCGCCATTCGCGACGAGGCGTCGCCGGTCGAGATCGTCGGCTGGACGGCGCGCGCCGCCTGCCGACTCGCCGGACGCGCCGGCTACAGCCTCGCCGACGCGGGGCCGGGGCATTCGCTGCCGGCGACCCGGCGGACCTATTTCAGCGGCCTCGGCTTCGTTGATGCTGCACTGCACGATTTCGGCAAGCTCGCCGTGGACGAAGCGGTCAGCGGGCCGGCCATCGTCGAATCGCCGTTCACCACCATCATCGTCGACCCCGGCGCGCGGGCGCGCCGTCTGGTCTCGGGCAGCCTCCTGATCGAGCCCGGCACCGGGACCGCTTCGTCCGATTGATGCGCCGCAAGACGGCTCGTGTTAGCAACGGGGCGATGTCTGTCGCCAAGCCGATCCCCCGCGCCGTCGACCATGCCGTGCCAACCGAAACCCTGGCACAACGCGCCCATCGCGAGTTGCGCGCCGCGCTGATGCGCGGCGACTTCCTGCCCGGCACGGCGCTGACCCTGCGCGGCCTCGCCGAGCGGCTGGGCACCAGCATCATGCCGGTGCGCGAGGCGGTGAGCCGCCTGGCGGCGGAGCAGGCGCTGGATCTGCAGCCCAATCGCGCCATCATCGTGCCGGAGCTGTCGCGCCGCGAGATCGACGAGCTGTGGCGCATCCGGTGCCTGATCGAAAGCGACGCGGCATCCCTGGCGGCCGAAGTCGCGACCGACGCGGAGGTCGCGCGCATGGCCGAGATCACCGCCGGCATGTGGCAGGCGCTGCGCCGCCGCGACGTCCACACCTTCGTCGAGGGCACCGGCCTGTGGGCGATGCAGCTTGCCGCGGCGAGCCATTCGGAGCCGTTCATCGGCTATATCTCGAATATCCGGTTGCGCTGCGCGCCGCACATCGCCGCGGCCTTCGGCAGCGAGATCCAGGCGGAGGATCCGTTCTTCTGGTTCAGCTTGCCGCTGCAGGAGCAGATCGCCGACGCGATCCGCGATCATGACGCGGCGCGGGCGCGTGACCTGCGGGCCGCCGATATCCGCACGTTTCAAACCTACGTCTACAAGCGCCTGAGCTGGACGTAGAGGCCGACCGGCTTTCAGGCGCGCGCGAGCTGGACTTCGGTATCGTCGAGCGCCGCACGCACCCGCCGGAACAGCTCGTCGATCTCCTGCTCGTTGATGATCAGCGGCGGTGCGATCACGGCGTTGTCGCCGGTCACGCGCACGATCACGCCGTGGTCGAGCATCACCTGGCCGAGGATCCTGCCGATCGCGCCCATGCGCGACACGCCGCCTTCGTTCGCGGCCGCGATCCCGCCCTTGCGCTTCGGCGCGGTCAGGGTCAGCGCGCCGGCGAGACCGAAGGCACGGACCTGGCCCACGACGGGGTGATCGGCCAGGGCATGGACATGGCGATGCAGTGACGGAATGCGCGCCTTCACGTGCTCGATCAGCCGGTCCTCCTCGACGATCCGCAGCATCTCCAGTGCCACCGCCGAGCCGACCGGATGGCCCGAGCAGGTCGTCGCATGGGCGAAGGCGCCGTGTTTGGTGCTGCCCTGCTCAAGCCAATCGTACAGCTCGCCGCTGATCACGGTGGCCGAGACCGGGAAGTAGCCGCTGGTCATGCCCTTGGCGAGGGTCATGATGTCGGGCCGCAGGTCCATCGTCTGGGCCGCGAACAGCTCGCCGGTCCGCCCGTAGCCGCAGATCACCTCGTCATCGACGAACAGGATGCCGTGGCGGTCGAGCACCTCGCGCACGCCGGCGAAATAGCCCGCCGGCGGCGGGAAGAAGCCGCAGGAGAAGCTGATCGGCTCGGCGACGAAACCGGCGATCGTCTCGGGGCCGGCGGCCTCGATGGTCTGCTCGAGCTCGGCGACGAGACGCTGCGTGAATTGCGCCTCGCTTTCGCCGGGCTGGGCGCCGGCCGGCCAGTTGGGCTGGCTGATGAAGAGGAAATCGTCCATCGGCAGGGCGAAGGAATCGTGCAGGTCGCGACCGCCGCCCAGCGCCGCCGACGCGATCGTGCCGCCATGGTAGCTGCCCCATCGCGAGATGAAGCGCCGCCGCTGCGGCTCGCCGCGCGCGACATTGCGGTAGCGCATGAACTTCAGCGCGAAGTCGATCGCCTCCGAGCCGGTGCAGTTGATGGCGACGTGCGCGTTGGCGATCGGCACCTTCGCCTTCAGCTTGTCGGCGAGCTCCAATGCGACGTCGACCGTGCGGTGCATGCCGGTGGTGTAGAACGGCAATTGCGCGAACTGCCGGGTCGCAGCCTCGACCAGGCGCGGATCGCTGAAGCCCAGCGCGGCGCAATAGAACGACGCGGAGCCGTCCAGGATCTCGCGCCCATCCTCGTCGATGATGAAGACGCCGCGTCCTTTTGTGATCACAAGCGGGCGTTCCTGTCGTGCCCGCTTGAGGTCGCTGAACCCGATCAGCAGGGCGCCGGAACCGGCATTGGAGAGGGTTTCTGCTGCAGCCATGGCACTTCCGCATGCTGTCGTGTGGCAGCATGGTGCGGTGCGGTCAGGACGCTGTCAATCGATTCATCCGCTATGTGATCACAACAGCGATGATTCCGGCCTCTACGCCTTCCTCGCCCTCGGTGATGCGCACGTCGGAGACGGTGCCGTCGACGCCGGCCTCGTGCGGTACCTCGGTCTTCATCACCTCCATGATGAACAGCGTGTCGCCCGCCTTCACCGTGTCGCCCGGCTTGACCAGCACCTTCCAGATATTGCCTGGAACCATCGTTTCGACCCGCTCGGCCATGGAATTCACCCCGGTTGGTTGCGTGTCGCCGGCGTCACGCCAGGCTGCTGTCGGTGCACATCGCATCCAGCGCGCGCCGCAGCGCCTGGGCCTCGTCGACCGAGACCTGCCTGAAGCGGTAGACGTCTCCCGGCCGTGACTGGCCCAGTTTCCAGAAGGCCGCCGAGGGCACGGTGTATGGATTGATGAAGCCGCCCATGCTCGGCCCGTCGCTGACCAGGATGATCGGCGTCTGGCCGGCGAGGTTGATGGCGCCCAGCGGATAGCCGTGGTCGATGATGTTGGACGGCTCCGAGCCGTTCTCCGGCAGCTTGTCGTAGGCCTTGGACGTGAAGGTCCATTGCGGCCCGTCGAGCCGGAAGCCGGTGCGATCGCTCTTGCCCGACAGCTTCCAGTCGCTGCCGAGGAAGCGCGCCTGTCCGGCCTCGTCGATCCATTCGTCGTCGGGCCCGGCCACGACCTCGATCTGCCATTGCTTGGTGGTCGAGAAGACCGGCCGGCATTCCGGCTTGACGCTGCGCCCCGGCGTTCCGGCGGCATAGGCGACGGGGATCTGCGAGCCCTTCTTCAACGCGCTGCCGGCAAGGCCGCCGACGCCCGCCTTGTGGAAGGTCGAGCGCGAGCCGAGCCACGGCACGGTGTCGATGCCGCCGGCGATGGCGATGTACGCGCGCGTGCCGGATTTCGCCGGGCCCATCTTGAGGACCTGGTCCGGCTTCACCGCCACGCTCTGCCACAGCGGCACCGGCGTGCCATCGAGCGTCGCCGTCATGTCGGCGCCGGTCACCGCGATCACGGTCGGCTGGGTGAATTTCAGGGTTGGGCCGACATACTGGCATTCGAGCCCGGCGGCCCCGGCCGGATTGCCGACCAGGAGGTTGGCCAGGCGGAATGACCAGGAATCGAACGGGCCGGACGGCGGGAAGCCCTGGTTCCAGAAGCCGATGCGGCCCGGGAAATCCTGCACCGAGGTTTCCAGGCCGGGCACCACGACGTCGATCATCGCGCTCTCCTAGAACCGCTTGGTCGCATCGACGGTGGCAAGCCAGTCGCTGTACTGGCGCACCGAGAATTTCTGATAGCCGACGACGTTGTAGACATACGTGCCGGCGGCGACCTTCGCCTCGACGTCGTTGAATTCCTCGACCGAGCAGGGCACGAACTTGATGCGATCGCCGGGCTTGAACAGGCAGATCGAGTGCTCGAATTCGGGAAAGCGCCGATCGGGATCCCAGATCGGCACCGGGATGCGCGCGAAGATCTGATAGCCGCCCGGCGTCGCCACCGGATAGATCGCCGAGGCGGCGCCGCCCATGCCGACCGTGCCTTGCGGCGTCCACGTGCGCGGCGGATTGTATTTCGGCGCCGTCAGGCGCGAGCGCGGATCGAGCGGCATGAGAAACGGCAGGCCGGGCCAGAAGCCCAGCGACGCCACCCAGTACTCCGTGCCGGAGTGCACGCGCACCAGCTGCTCCGGCCCGCTGAGCCCGTTGATCTCCGCGACATACTCGGCATCCCATTTCTTGGGCGTGATCTTGGCCGAGTAGTCCTCGACACAGGCCTTGGTCCACGGGTCGAGATAGCATGTCGGGAAATAGAACAGGCGGCTCGGCAGCTCGATCTCGGCGGATGAGCCGAGCGACTCGATCAACGACGTCATCTCGCGCTCGAGGTCGGCGAAGCTGATCAGGTCCGGTTCGTAGTGCAGCAGCAGCGAGGCGAAGCACGGCGCGCTTTCGATCACCGCCTTCATGCCGGACTGGCTGATGGCGTCGCTCAACCCGTGTGCGGTGAAATTCAGCGCCAGGTTCAGCTCGTCGCCGAACTCGATCAGCATGTAGCGATCGCCGCCCGGCTTGAAGACGGGTTTGTCGTAGATCAAGCGGCTGCTCCCCCTCGCCAACCCGGCGCTGCCCGGGTGCCGTCGATTACTCCGCTGCCCGCGCCGGCCGCAGCGCCTCGTGCACCGCCTTGGCGACCGCGACGGCGCCCGGCGTATCGGAATGCACGCACACCGATTGCGCGCGCACGGGGAAATCCTGCCCGTTGGTCGCGCGGACCTTGCCTTCGTTCATGGCGCGCAGCACGCGCGCCGCGGCCTCGTCCGGCGCGACGGCGTGATGCTCGCGCGTGATCAGCAGGAAGCCGTCGGGTCCGTAGTCCAGATCGGCATAGAACTCGCCGACGAACCCTGCGCCGCCGGCGACATAGTGCGTCTCGTGATGCGTGCCGCTCATGCCATACAGCGGCACGCCGAAGACCGACGCGGCCGCGGCGATGGCTTCCGCCGTGACAGGATCCTTTGCCGCCATGCCGTAGAGCGAGCCGTGCGGCTTGATGTGGTTCAGCGGCACGCCCTCGGCCTCGAGAAAGCCCTTGAGCGCGCCCACCTGGTAGATGACGGCGTTGGTGATCTCCTCGGGGCGCATCTTCATCTCGCGTCGCCCGAATCCTTCGCGATCCGGCAGCGACGGATGCGCGCCGATCTTCACGCCGAAGCGCTTTGCCAGGCGGACGGTGCGGCGCATCACCATCGGGTCGGCGGCGTGAAAGCCGCAGGCGACGTTGGCGACGGTCACGAAGGGCATGATCGCCTCGTCGTCGCCCATCTGATAGAGGCCGTAGGCCTCGCCCATGTCGCAGTTGATTTCCCACGTCATGACTGCCTCGCAATCCGACAGGCGCCCGCCCTACGTCAGGCGGTGGAAACGTAGCAAAATCGAGGCCAACGGTGGCCGTGTTCGCGCATCTTCCAGCGTTGTGCCAACGTCGTTGGCGGCTCTTCTCCGCCTCGGCCAGGACCTCGATCTCGAGCCGATCGCGAGGGCGAACCTACGCGCGCGCCGCGTACCGCCACCCCTGATCAGGACGCTCTGCCTTGTCGTGATGACCGGCCCTCTGCGCTGCGCAACCTGCAGGCCGGCTGAGTGCGATGAGGAGGCCGCCGTCAATGGCATAGGATTTGCGACGATGGCTGCGGGACTGCTCACGTCGCGCGGGCGCAGGGCGGCAAAACGGGGTGAACGCCGATCGGAAACGCCATTCCTTCGATTGATGAAATGGTGAGCACATGAAGCGTCGAGTTCTTCTCCAAGGTGCGGCCGGCGCGGCGTTGCTGGCGGGCAGCGGTGGACAGGTTGCGGCGCAGAGCAGGGCAGAGACGCTGCGCTATGTGACCGGTGCGACGATCAATACCCTCGACACGACGATGCCTGGCGCGACGCGCGAATCGTTCGGGCTGAGCATGAATGTCTACGACCGGCTCTTCAGCTTCGGGCGCCGCAAGCTGGGCGAGAACTGGTCGTTCGATCCCAACACCATCCGCGGCGAGCTGGCGAAATCCTACAGCATCAGTCCCGACAGCAAGGTGATCACGATCACGCTGCGTCCGGACGCGACCTGGCACGACGGCACGCCGGTGACGGCCGAGGACGTGAAGTGGTCCCTCGATCGCGCGGTCTCGGCGAAGTCGCTGGCGCCGCCGCAATTCACCACGGGCTCGCTGCTGAAGCCCGACCAGTTCAAGATCGTCGATCCGCAGACCGTCACGGTGACGGTCGACAAGCCCGATCGCCTGGCGCTGGCCAATCTGTGCGTCTGCTACGCGATCATGATCAACAGCAAACTGGCGAAGCAGCACGCCACGGCCGACGATCCGTGGGCGATGGAGTGGATGAAGACCAACACCGCCGCCAGCGGTGCCTACATCGTGGAGAGCCACAAGCCGGGCGAAAGCACCGTGCTTCGCCGCAACGACAAATGGGTCGGCGGCGCGAGTGGCGCGCTGCCGTTCTTCCGCCGCATCATCATCCAGACCGTGCCCGAGGCGGCGACGCGCGCCAATCTCGTCGAGCGCGGCGACGCGGACCTCGCCATCGACCTCGCCGCAAGCGACCTGCCGACCATCGAGAAATCGGCCAAGGCCAAGGTGGTCTCCATCCCGCAGAGCAACGGCTTCACGCACATCTCGATGAACACGCAGATGGCGCCGTTCGACAATCCCAAGGTGCGCCAGGCGGTCGCCGCGGCGCTGCCCTACGAGGACATGTTCAAGGCGGCGATCTTCGGACGCGGCCGCCCGCTCTACGACGCGGGCTGGTCCGGCACGCCGCCCGACGCCAGCTTCCCGCAGCCCATCCCGAACAAGACCGATCTGGCGCTGGCCAGGAAGCTGCTGGGCGAGGCCGGCCTGCCCAACGGCTTCTCGACGACATTCGCCTTCACGGTGGGCCAGACGGCGACGGCCGAGCCGATGGCGGCCCTGGTCAAGGAATCGCTGGCCAAGATCGGCATCCAGGTCGAGATCCAGAAGAAGCCCGATGCCGAGTTCAACACGCTCGAATCGGACCGCAAGATGCCGTTCTTCACCGACGGCGCCACGGCCTGGCTGCCCTACACCTATTACTTCTTCTATCTCTACTTCACGCGCGAGCAGCGCTGGAACTTCGCCTCGTTCAAGAGCACGAAGATGGAAGAGCTCACGCTCGACGCGCGCTACCAGACCGACAAGGCGAAGTACGACGACGCCTGCGTGAAGATGATCGAGATCTTCGTGGCGGAAACGCCGCTGATCATGCTGTGGCAGCCCAACCACGACGCCGCGATGGCCAAGTCGGTCGACGGCTACACCTATCAGTTCTACCGGCAGGCCGACTTCCGCGACCTCAAAAGGGTGTAGCCCGATGCTTGCCGGCATCGCGCGGCGGGTCGGCTGGCGGCTCATCGCCTCGATCCCGGCGCTTCTCGGTGTCGTCGTCGTGACCTTCATCCTGATGCGCGTGCTGCCGGGCGATCCGGCGGTGTTCTTCGCGTCGGGCCCCAGCGCCGGCAAGGAGGAGATCGAGGAGCTGCGCCGCAGCATGGGCCTCGACAAGCCCGTCCCGGTGCAGCTCTACCGCTACCTCGGCGACGTCGCGCAGGGCAATTTCGGACGATCGATGACGACGGGCCAGCCGGTCGTGCTGGACATCAGGCGCCGGCTGCCGGCGTCGCTCGAGCTCACCTGCACGGCGCTGATCATCGCCCTGATGATGTCCCTGCCGCTGGGCGTATTCGCCGCCCTGCGACAGGGATCGCCGGTCGATCATGCGGTGCGTCTGCTCTGCACGCTGGGTGTCTGCGTGCCGACCTTCGTGTCGGGCCTGCTGCTGATCTTCGTCTTCTACTACCTGCTCGGATGGGCGCCGGATCCCACCGCGCGGATCGATATCTTCGCCTCGGCGCCGCCCGACATCACCGGCTTCTATCTGGTGGATTTCGCGCTGGTGGGCGATTGGGACGGCTGGTGGGCCGCCTTCTCGCAACTCCTGCTGCCGGCCTTCACCATGGCGTTGTTCGTCCTGGCGCCGCTGGCGCGCATGACGCGCGCCTCGATGCTCGCGGTGCTCGGCAGCGACTTCATCCGCACCGCGCACGCCATGGGCCTGTCGCGCCTTCGCATCATCGGCGCCTATGCGCTGCGCAATGCGCTGCTGCCGGTGCTGACGATCACCGGGATCGTGTTCTCCACCATGCTGGGCGCCAATGTGCTGGTGGAGAAGGTCTTCTCGTGGCCGGGCGTCGCGTCCTATGCGCTCGACGCGCTGCTGGCGTCGGACTATGCGCCGGTGCAGGCCTTCGTGCTGCTGATGGCGTCGATCTTCGTCCTGGTCAACGTGACGATCGACGTGCTGTACGGCATCGCCGATCCGCGGGTGTCATTCGGATGAGCGACATCGCCATCAGACGCGGCTCGGGCACCGGGCGGCATGTCGCCTACGTCCTGCGCTCGAACCCCGTCACCGCGCTGGCGGCGACCGGTGCGCTGGTGCTGGTGACGGTGGCGATCCTCGCGCCGGCGCTCGCGCCGTACGATCCGGTCGCCTCGAACGTGCCGCAGGCCTTGCAGCCGCCGACGCGAGCCCACTGGGCCGGCACCGACCAGCTGGGCCGCGACATCCTCAGCCGGATCCTGTTCGCCACGCGGCTCGACCTGATGATCGCGGTGTCGGCGGTGAGCCTGTCCTTCGTGGTCGGCGCGGTCATCGGCGGCTTCTGCGGCTATCGCGGCGGAAGGCTCGATCGCTGGGTCGGCCGCTTCGTCGACGTGCTGATGGCCTTTCCGCTCTTCGTGCTGGCGATGGCCCTCGTCGCCGCGCTCGGCAACCGGGTCGAGAACATCGTGCTGGCCACCGCGGTCATCAATCTTCCCTTCTACATCCGCTTCGCCCGCGCCGAGGTCAACGTGCGGCGCAACGCCGGCTGGGTGGAGGCGGCGCGGGTCTGCGGCGACAGCCACCTGTCCGTCGTGCTGCGGGTGTTGCTGCCCAACGTCCTGCCGGCCATGGCGGTGCAGATCTCGCTCAATCTGGGCTGGGCGATCCTCAACGCCGCCGGCCTGTCCTTCATCGGCCTGGGCGTGACGGCGCCGACGCCGGAATGGGGGATCATGGTCGCCGAGGGCGCGCGCTTCATCACGACGGGCAAGTGGTGGCTGGTCGCGATGCCCGGCCTGGCGCTGATGATGACGGTGCTGTGCTTCAACCTGCTGGGCGACGGATTGCGGGACATCCTCGATCCGCGCATGCGCACGTGAGCGCCGATCTGCTGCAGGTCGAGAATCTGCAGGTCGCGTTCTCGACCCGCCACGGCGTGGTGAAGGCGCTGCACGGGATCGACATCGCGCTCGCGCGCGGCGAAACGCTGGGCATCGTGGGGGAGAGCGGCTCGGGCAAGTCGGTCACGTCGCTTGCCGTGATGCGCCTGCTCGACCGCGCCGGGAAGATCACCGAGGGCCGCATCGTGTTCGATGGCCGCGACATCACCCGCGCCGACCACGCCGATCTGCGGCGGCTGCGCGGCTCGGCGCTGTCGATGATCTTCCAGAACCCGCGCGCGGCGCTCAACCCGATCCGCACGGTCGAACAGCAGATCGTCGACGTCCTGTCGGCCCATCGCCGGCTGTCGCGCGCCGAGGCCAAGGCGCAGGCGCTGGCTCTCCTGAAGGCGGTGCTGATCCGCGATCCCGAGGCGCGGCTGCAGGCCTACCCGCACGAATTGTCGGGCGGCATGTGCCAGCGGGTCATGATCGCCATGGCGATCGCCTGCGAGCCGGCGCTGCTGATCGCCGACGAGCCGACGACCGGCCTGGACGTCACGACCCAGCAGACCGTGATGGAGCTGCTGGCGCGCATCAAGGCCGAGCGCGCGATGGCGATGATCCTGATCACGCACGACCTCGGCCTTGCCGCGCGCTGGTGCGACCGGATCGCGGTGATGGAGGCGGGGCGGGTGGTCGAGCACGGGCCGACCACCGCGCTGTTCGAGGCGCCGGAGCATCCCTACACCAGGCGACTGGTGGCCGCTTCGCCGACGCGTCACTCGACACTGGCCGACCTTGCGCCCGATTCGACGCCGATCGTCGCCGCGCCGCGCGAGCACAAGGCGGGGACGCCGCCGCTGCTGGAGCTGGTGAAGGTCGCGAAATCGTTCGACAGGACGCTGGCGGTGAACGCGGTGTCGCTCAAGATCCCGCAGGGCGGCGCGCTCGGACTGGTCGGCGAATCCGGTTCGGGCAAGAGCACGCTCTCGCGCCTGATCTGCCGCCTGCTCGATCCCGACAACGGCGACATCGTGTTCGACGGCGAGTCGATCTCCGCGATACCGGCGCGCGAGTTCCATCATTCGCCGCGCCGCCGCGACATCCAGATCGTGTTCCAGGATCCGACCGACAGCCTCAATCCGCGCCACACCGCGTTCGACAGCATCGCCTATCCACTGCGGCGGCTCGAGGGCATGCGCGACGGCAGTGCGCTGCAGACACGCGTGCGCGACGCCGCGCTGCGCGCCGGCCTGTCGATCGAGCTGCTCGAACGGTTTCCGCACCAGCTCTCGGGCGGTCAGAAGGCGCGGGTCGGGATCGCCCGGGCCATCGCGCCGCGGCCGCGGCTGCTGGTGCTGGACGAGCCGACGGCGGCGCTTGATGTGTCGGTGCAGGCGGTGATCCTGCAGCTGCTCGACCGGCTGCGGCGCGAAGACGGGATCGGGCTGCTGTTCGTCAGCCACGATCTGAACGTCGTGCGCATGCTGTGCGACGAGCTGGTGGTCCTGCGGGCCGGCGAGGTCGTGGAGGCGGGACGCAGCCAGGACGTCTTCCGGCGGCCGCAGGCGTGCTACACGCGCCTGTTGCTGGATGCCGTGCCATACTTCGATCCGCAGCGTGCCCTGGCGCTGCAGGCATCGTAGCGACGATGAACGACATCGCCACCCTCGACGCGCGGGTCAAGCGCGATCTGGAGATGACGGCGCATCCACGCACGGAGTGGATGACGCCGCGGTCGTACAAGGGCAAGCCGGCCCTGGACGTGCTGATCGTGGGCGCCGGCCAGTCGGGGCTCTGCATCGGCTTCGCCCTGATGCGCGATCGCGTGCGCAACATCCTGCTGATCGACCGGGCCGCCGAGGGGCGCGAAGGGCCGTGGGTCACGTTCGCGCGCATGCCGACATTGCGCAGTCCCAAGGATCAGACGGGTCCGGATCTCGGCATCCCGAGCCTGACGTTCGAGGCGTGGTACGACGCCTCGCATGGCGCCGGCAGCTTTGCCGCGCTCGGGCTCATTCCGGCCGGCGCGTGGCACGACTACCTGCAATGGTATCGCCGCGTGCTGGGGCTGCCGGTGCGCAACGGCGTCGCCGCGATCGCGATCGCCCCCGCGGCGCTCGACGACGGCGGCCGTTGCCTGCTGGTGACGCTGTCGATCGGCGAGGTGCTGGCCGCGCGCAAGCTGGTGCTGGCCACCGGCCAGGACGGCACCGGCGAATGGTGGATGCCCGACTTCGTGCGCGCCCTGCCGAAGGATCGCCGCGCCCATACCTGCGAGGCGATCGATTTCGAGCGGTTGCGCGGGCGAACCGTGGCCGTGCTCGGCGCCGGCGCATCGGCGATGGACAATGCCGCCGTGGCGCTGGAGCACGGCGCGAAGGTGCATCTCTTCTGCCGTCGCGCCGAGCCCACGGTGGTGCAGCGCTATCGCTGGCTGACCTTCGCCGGCTTCCTCAAGCATATCGGCGAGATGCCGGACGAATGGCGCTGGCGGATCATGCGCAACATCCTCACGGCGCGCGAAGGCTTTCCCGCCGACACCTACAAGCGGGTCATGGCATTCGCGGACTTCACCATGCATGTCGGCCGGCCGTGGACCGATGCGCGGATGGAAGACGACCGCATCCGCATCGACACGCCACGCGGTCCGTTCCATGCCGACTACGCGATCTGCGGGACCGGCATCCGCCAGGATCCCGGTCTTCGCCCGGAGCTGGCGTCGTTCGCCGACAAGATCGCGCGATGGCAGGACCGCTACACGCCGCCGCCGGGCGAGGAGGCGCCGCTGCTGTCGGCCTATCCCTATCTCGGGCCCGACTACGCCTTTCTCGAACGCGAGCCGGGCACGGCGCCGTGGCTGGCCGACATCCATCTCTTCGGCATCGGTGCGACGCTGAGCTTCGGCCCCTCGGGCAGCAGCATCAACGCCATGACGACTGCGGTGCCGAAGATCGTCGCCGGCGTGACCCGCGGCCTGTTCGCCGGCGACCTGCAGCGGCACTGGGACTCGCTGCGGACCTACGACGTCAGGCAGGTCGAGCTGGACTGGAGCCGGGTGGCTACGGGGCAGACGCCGACGGGCCGGTGATCACCGCGCGATCGGCCTGGTCGAGCGCCATCGGCTGGCCGTTGCGGATCATCTCGGCGAAGCCCTCGTTCGGCACCATCACGGTCAGGCAATAGAGCCGCTGCGGACCGGTGTTCTCGATGACGTGCTCCTTGCCCGGCGGCAACACCAGCGAATCGCCCTGGGAGAGCTCGTAGGTCCGGCCGCCGCAGTGAGCGCGGCCCTGGCCATGCAGGATGTAGAACATCTCGTGCGCATGGGCGTGGAAGTGCGGCGGCGTCCGGCCGTCGACCTCGAAGATCTCGACGGCCGTGACGAAGGGCACGCGATCGGCGAGCGGATCGACCAGCATCGCGAACTTGTTGGTGTCGCCGGGCGATATGCGCGACACCGGGCAGTCGCCGGCGCGGCGCAGCAGAGGCTGTTGCAAACTCATCGCTCTGTCTCCATGCCATAGCCGCCGCCGCCGGATGTTTCCATGACGACGCGATCGCCCCTGGCCAGGGTGAGGTTCTCCTTGCCGGACAGCTCGCGGCTGCCGCCGGCGGCGCGGTGCAGCGTCACCCGGAACGGCGCGCCGTCGGCGCCGCC
>CAYNOF010000399.1:0-1871 GCA_964398335.1 uncultured Rhizobiaceae bacterium | reverse complement strand
TTCATCATCGCCGGCGGCTCGATCCGCCACATCGCCGTGCCCGGCCAGATCACGATCGACGAGTTCATGCCGGCGCTCGACCGGGCCGTGCGGCACAGCGTGCCCAAGCCGCTGGCGCTGGTGCTGAACTATCCATCGAACCCGACGGCGCAGGTCGTCGATATCGAGTTCTACCGGCCGATCGTCGAATACTGCCGCCGCGCCGGCATCTGGGTGCTGTCGGATCTCGCCTATGCCGAGATCTATTTCGACGACAAGCCGCCGCCGTCGATCCTGCAGATCCCGGGCGCGCGCGACATCGCCATCGAGTTCACCTCGATGAGCAAGACCTACTCGATGGCCGGCTGGCGCATCGGCTTCGCCGCCGGCAACAAGCGGCTGATCCAGTCGTTGGCGCGCATCAAGTCGTATCTCGACTACGGCGCCTTCACGCCGATCCAGGTCGCGGCGACCGCCGCGATCAACGGCCCGCAGGACTGCGTCGCCGAGGCGCGCGCCACCTACAAGGAGCGCCGCGACATCCTGATCGAGGGCATGCAGGCCGCCGGCTGGAGCATCCCGACGCCGTCCGCCAGCATGTTCGCCTGGGCGCCGATCCCCGAGGCCTTCGCGCAGCTCGGCTCGCTGGCGTTCTCCAAGCTGATGCTGACGCAGGCCAACATCGCGGTCTCGCCGGGCATCGGCTTCGGCGAGTACGGCGATCACCACGTGCGCATCGCGCTGGTCGAGAACAAGCATCGCATCCGCCAGGCCATCCGCAACGTGAAGGTGGTGCTGTCGGATCCCGAGAAGGCGATCGACCTCTACCTGCGCGGCATCGGCGACAACGTCACGCCCATCAAGGCGCGCGCCTGAGCAGAGACGGACGGCAAGCATGTCACAGGCGTTGCGGGTAGGGATCGCCGGCCTCGGCACGGTCGGTGGCGGCGTGGTTCGGCTGCTGCGCGAGCAGGCCGACCTGCTGGCGCTGCGCTGCGGCCGGCCGGTGGTCGTGGTCGCGGCCTCGGCGCGCGACCTGAAGAAGAAGCGCGATGTCGATCTGAGCGGCATCCGCCTGGAGAGCGATCCGCTGGCGCTGGCGACGGCCAAGGACGTCGACGTCGTCGTCGAGGTGATGGGCGGCTCCGACGGGCCGGCGCGCAAGCTGGTCGAGACGGCGATCGCCAACGGCAAGAGCCTGGTGACCGCCAACAAGGCGCTGCTGGCGCTGCACGGCGCCGAGATCGCCCGGCTCGCCGAGGCCAACAAGACCCTGCTGGGCTTCGAGGCCTCGGTGGCCGGCGGCATCCCGATCATCAAGGCGCTGCGCGAGGGGCTGGTCGGCAACCGCGTCAAGCGGCTCTATGGCATCCTCAACGGCACCTGCAATTACATCCTCACCACCATGCGCGAGACCGGGCGCGACTTCGGCGACGTGCTCGCCGAGGCGCAGAAGCTGGGTTACGCCGAGGCCGATCCCAGCTTCGACGTCGACGGCATCGACGCCGCGCACAAGCTGTCGATCCTCGCTGCCGCCGCTTTCGGCGCACCGGTGAACTTCGCCGGCGTGCATGTCGAGGGCATCCGCCACGTCGGTGCGCTCGACATCGCCTTCGCCGAGGAGCTCGAGTTCCGCATCAAGCTGCTGGGCATGGCGCGCGAGACCGAATACGGCGTCGAGCAGCGCGTGCATCCCTGCATGGTGTCCAACAAGGCGCCGATCGCGCATGTCGACGGCGTGTTCAACGCCGTGGTGGTCGAAGGCGATTTCGTCGGCTCGACCATGTTCCAGGGCAGGGGCGCCGGCGCCGGTCCGACGGCCTCGGCCGTCGTCGCCGATCTCGTCGACGTGGCGCGCGGGCATGGCTTGCCGCCGTTCGTCGTGCCGACCA
>CAYNOF010000398.1:0-19199 GCA_964398335.1 uncultured Rhizobiaceae bacterium | reverse complement strand
CGTCGACGACCGAGCTCGTCCTGCCGGTCGGCATCGTCACCACGCTGATCAAGGGTGATGTCTTCAACTGGGGCCAGATCATGGCCGGAGCGCTGCTGGGAGCTGCGCCCCCGCTCATTATCTACGCCTTCCTCATGGACTACTACATCGCGGGCCTGACGGCCGGCGCCACGAAGGGTTAGTCGCCGATGGCTCAAGTCACGCTGCGCAAGGTCGTCAAGAAGTACGACGAGGTTCTCGCCGTCCGCGGCATCGATCTCGACATCGCCGACAAGGAATTCGTGGTCCTGGTCGGCCCCTCCGGCTGCGGCAAGAGCACGACCTTGCGCATGATCGCCGGGCTGGAGGAGATCACCGGCGGCGACATCGCCATCGGCGGCGACGTGGTCAACGACGTGCCGCCGAAGGACCGGGACATCGCCATGGTGTTCCAGAACTACGCGCTGTACCCGCACATGAACGTCTACGAGAACATGTCGTTCGGGCTGAAGCTCAAGCGCACGCCCAGGAACGTCATCGACGAGCGGGTGCGCCAGGCGGCGCAGATCCTCGACATCACCGAGCTGCTCGACCGCAAGCCCAAGCAGCTCTCCGGCGGCCAGCGCCAGCGCGTCGCCATGGGCCGCGCCATCGTGCGCGATCCCAAGGTGTTCCTGTTCGACGAGCCGTTGTCCAACCTCGACGCCAAGCTGCGCGTGCAGATGCGCACCGAGATCAAGAAGGTGCACCAGAAGGTGCGCACCACCACGGT
Source organism: uncultured Rhizobiaceae bacterium (assembly GCA_964398335.1). Classification (GTDB taxonomy): domain Bacteria; phylum Pseudomonadota; class Alphaproteobacteria; order Reyranellales; family Reyranellaceae; genus JAFAZJ01. The sequence continues at coordinate 18,448 of CAYNOF010000398.1, read as the reverse complement.
CTACGTCACCCACGACCAGATCGAGGCGATGACGCTCGCCGACCGCGTGGTGGTGATGAACGGCGGCAACATCGAGCAGGTCGGCCCGCCCAACGAGCTCTACCACGCGCCCAAGACCAAGTTCGTCGCCGGCTTCATCGGCTCGCCGGCGATGAACATGGTGCCCTGCCAGATCGAGGGCTCGGGCGATGCGCTGAAGATCAAGCTGAACGGCGCGATCAGCCTCGCGGTGCCGCCTTCGCGCGCGGCGCGCTATCGCGCCCATGTCGGCAAGCCCGACCTGCTGTTCGGGCTGCGGCCGGAGCATCTCACCGAGACGCGCCCGCATCTCGAGGCCGACATGCAGACCTTCGACGTGAAGCTCGACGTCACCGAGCCGATGGGCATGGAGACGCTGGTCTATTTCAACATCAACGGCGTCGACGTCTGCGGCCGCGTCAACCCCAATGCCGGGGCGCGCGAGGGCCAGTCGATGAAGCTCTGCGCCGACATGGCCAACATGCATCTGATCGACGACAAGACCGAGCAGGTCCTCTGATAATCGTCGTATGCTTCGAAGCGGCGCCCGCGCGGCGCCGCTTTCCATTTGCGGCACTCCAGGGCAACGGGGAGACAGGACATGGGCGCTCTTGACGGCAAGGTCGCGTGGGTCACCGGCGCGGGCAGCGGCATCGGCCAGGCGGCCGCCATCGCGCTGGCCAAGGAAGGCGCCACCGTCGTGCTCACCGGCCGGCGCAAGGAGCCGCTCGACGAGACGGCGGCGACGATCAAGAAGGCCGGCGGCAAGACGGTGGTGCAGGCCGGCGACCTGATGAAGGCCAGCGCCGTGACGCGCATCGCCGCGGGCATCGACAAGAAGTTCGGCCGCTGCGATATCCTGGTCAACAACGCCGGCCTCAACATCCTCGAACGCAGCTGGAAGCAGCTCACGCCGGCGGGTGCCGAGCAGGTGATCGACGGCAATCTGTCGAGTGCCTTCTACTGCGTCACCGCGGTGCTGCCGATGATGCGCAAGCGCAAGGATGGCGTGCTGATCCACACCTCCTCGATGGCCGGCCGCCAGCCCAGCGTGCTGAGCGGCGCCGCCTACTCCGCCGCCAAGCACGGCGTGGTGGCGATGAGCCACACCATCAACATGGAGGAATGCATCAACGGCATCCGCTCCTGCGTGGTCTGCCCGGGCGAGGTGGCGACGCCGATCCTCGACAAGCGGCCGGTGCCGGTGAGCAAGGAGGACCGCGCGAAGATGGTGCAGTCCGAGGATTGCGGCGACCTGATCCGCTACATCGCCTGCCTGCCGCCGCACGTGGTGATCAACGAGGTGCTGATCACGCCGACGCACAACCGCGGCTACATCGCCAACATGCGCCAGCCGCACGTCAAGGTGTGAGACCTCAGGCTGCGACCACGTCCTTCATGCCCTCGGGCATCGGCCGCACGATGCGGTTGTGCAGGCGGAACTTCCGGCTGAAGAGGACGTGGAACAGCAGCCTGGTCCACGATTTGTGGTGGTAGAGGTGGTCGTAGAACTCCGGCGCGGCGGCGCGCACCGCGGGCAGGCGCGACCACGGCACCTGCGGGAAGTCGTGGTGCTCGTTGTGGTAGCCCATGTTGAACGACAGCTTGTTCAGCGGGCCGTAGTAGGAATAGGTCTCCTGCCCTTCCTTGAAGACGTAATGCTCCTGGATCCAGCGCGCGCCCACGGGATGCACGCCCAGCGAGAAGATCGTCGAGAGGAACAGGTAGGCCACCGGCCACCAGCCGAAGAACCAGACGATCGGCGCCATCGCCGCCGCCATCGCCAGGGCGTTGAACACCACCCAGCCGTCGACGGTGCGCATCGCCTTCACCGTGGTCGGCCGCAGGATGCCCTGCACCGCCCAGAACATGCTCAGCCAGAACGTCTTGCGCCACCAGCTGTTGCCCACCCAGCGCGCCTCGTCGGGCGTCGGCACGTCGGCGTCCAGCCCGGGGATGCCGAGATACTTGTGGTGCAGCAGGTGGTAGTTGCGGAAGCCGATCGCCGCCGGGAAGACGATCGCGATGTTGGCGAAGATCGAGCCCAGCCGGTTGGCGTTGGCGGTCTTGAACACCGCGTTGTGCGTGTAGTCGTGGATCAGCACGAACAGCGCATGGTTGGCGAAGGCGCCCACCGCATAGGCGGCGATGATGATCGCCCACCACGGCGCGTCGAGCAGCACCAGCCCGATGCCGATCGCCACCTGCAGCGCCACCAGCAGCACGGTCCACAGCACCGACCACGGGTCGCGCTCGAACAGCTTCCGCACCTCGGGGTGCGCGGCGAGGATCTGCTTCGCCCGCTCCGGGTGCGGCAGCGGCGTGTCTGTCTGTGTGAACGCCGCGTTGGGCGTCGTCTCGGCGACCATGCGGTCATGTCCTCATCAAGGGGACTTCCATATAGGCTGAACGCCGTTCAACGTCCATTCACCATCCCCTACACGATGTGACGAGCCCAGCCCATGGTCACAATTAAGCCTTTGAATCTCAAGGAATTTGTCCGGGACATCTTCGCCGCGGCCGGGTGCTCTGCCGGCGAGGCCCAGCGTATCGGCCAGTACCTGGTCGAATCCAACCTCACCGGCCACGACAGCCACGGCGTGATTCGCGTGCCGCGCTACGTCAAGAACCTCGCCGACAAGGTCACCAGGGCCGATGTCGAGGTCGAGGTGCTGATCGACACGCCGGTGCTGGCGGTGGTCGACGGCAAGTTCGGCTTCGGCCAGACCGTGGGCCCGCAGGCGGTGCGCATCGGCATCGAGAAGTGCCAGCGCAACGGCCTCGCCGCCGTGGCCCTGCGCAACGCCGGCCATACCGGCCGCACCGGCGACTGGGCCGAGATGGCAGCGGCCGAGGGACTGGTCTCGGTGCACTTCGTCAACGCCGCCGGCTCGGTGCTGGTGGCGCCCTATGGCGGCGTCGACCGGCGCTTCTCGACCGCGCCCTATTGCGTCGGCATCCCCCGCCCCGGCCGCAATCCGCTGGTGCTCGACTTCGCCACCTCGATCGTCGCCGAGGGCAAGGTGCTGGTCGCCAGCCAGGGCGGCAAGCCGATCCCCGAGGACGCGCTGATCGACCAGGATGGCCGTGCCAGCGGCGATCCGCACGTGCTCTATGGCGAATACACGCCCGAGGGCCCGCGCGATCACCGCAAGAGCAAGGGCGCGATCCGCGCCTTCGGCGAGCACAAGGGCTCGGGCCTCGCCTTCATGTGCGAGCTGCTGGGCGGCGCGCTGAGCGGCAATGGCGCCACCCAGTTCGACCGGCCCTTCGCCAACGGCATGTTCTCGTTCTACGTCGATCCCAAGGTGGTCGATCCCTCGGGCTTCTTCGGGCCGGAGGTCGACCGCTACACCGACTTCGTGAAGGCTTCCAAGCCGGTGGGCGCCGGCGGAGAGGTGTTGGTGCCGGGCGAGCCGGAGGCGCACTATCGCGCCAAGCGCACCGCCGAGGGCATCCCGCTGCCCGACGACACCTGGGCCAGCCTCGTCGCCACCGCCCGCTCCGTGGGCCTCGACGAACGGCGCATCCAGCGCGCTACTATGCCGTAAGACATCAGGAGGAAACCCAGATGGCCAAGGGCAGGAAGACGGCGGCACCGAAATCCGCGAAGCCGCGCAAGCGCGCGCTGCGCAGCACCGCGTGGTTCGGCCATTCCGATCGCGACGGCTACACCCATCGCAGCTGGATGAAGAACCAGGGGCATCCCTCGCATCTGTTCGACGGCCGGCCGGTGATCGGCATCTGCAACACCTGGTCCGAGCTCACGCCCTGCAACGCGCATTTCCGCATCATCGCCGAGCACGTCAAACGCGGCGTCTACGAAGCCGGCGGCTTCCCGCTCGAGTTCCCGGTGTTCTCGACCGGCGAGACCAACCTGCGGCCCACCGCGATGCTCTACCGCAACCTCGCCAGCATGGACGTCGAGGAGGCGATCCGCGCCAACCCGATGGACGGCGTGGTGCTGCTGGTGGGCTGCGACAAGACCACCCCCGCCCTGCTGATGGGTGCCGCGAGCTGCGACCTGCCCAGCATCGCGCTGTCGGGCGGGCCGATGCTCAACGGCCACTACAAGGGCGAGCTGATCGGCTCGGGCACGCATGTCTGGAAGTTCAGCGAGATGGTGCGCGCCGGCGAGATGACCTTGCAGGACTTCATGAACGCCGAATCCGCCAACGCGCGCAGCGCCGGCCACTGCATGACCATGGGCACGGCTTCCACCATGGCCAGCATGGTCGAATCGCTGGGTATGGGCCTGCCGACCAATGCCGCGATCCCGGCGGCGGACTCGCGCCGCTATGCGCTGGCCTTCATGGTCGGCCGCCGCATCGTCGAGATGGTCAAGCAGGACCTCAAGATGTCCAGGGTGCTGACCAAGGCCAATTTCGAGAACGCGATCCGCGTCAACGGCGCGATCGGCGGCTCGACCAACGCGGTGATCCACCTGCTGGCGCTCGCCGGCCGCATGGGCATCGACATCACGCTCGACGACTGGGACCGGCTGGGCCGCGACATCCCCTGCCTGGTCAACCTGATGCCGTCGGGGGAATACCTGATGGAGGATTTCTACTACGCCGGCGGCGTGCCGGCCGTGGTGCGCGAGCTGGGCGAGGCCGGCTTCCTCGACAAGAAGGCGATGACCGTCAACGGCCAGACCCTGTGGGACAACTGCAAGGACGCCGAGGTCTGGAACCGCAAGGTCATCTTCCCGATGAACAAGCCGTTCAAGCCCAATGGCGGCGTCGCGGTGCTGCGCGGCAACCTCGCCCCCGACGGCGCCATCCTCAAGCCCTCGGCGGCGACGCCCAAGCTGATGAGGCACCGCGGCCGCGCCATCGTCTTCGAGAGCATCGAGGACCTGCGCGCGAGGACCGACGATCCCGACCTCGATTGCGACGAGAACAGCATCATGGTGCTGAAGTATTGCGGGCCGAAGGGCTACCCCGGCATGGCCGAGGTCGGCAACATGCCGCTGCCCAAGAAGATCCTCGAGAAGGGCATCAAGGACATGGTGCGCATCTCCGACGCGCGCATGTCGGGCACCGCCTACGGCACCGTCGTGCTGCATGTCGCGCCCGAGGCGGCGGCGGGCGGCCCGCTGGCGCTGGTCAAGACCGGCGACTGGATCGAGCTCGACGTCAGGAAGCGCCGCCTGCATCTCGACGTGTCGGAGGAAGAGCTCGAGAAGCGCCGCCGCGCCTGGAAGGGCTTCGCCTCACCGCATGTCAGCGGCTACGCCAAGCTCTATGTCGATCACGTCACGCAGGCCGACAAGGGCGCCGATCTGGATTTCCTCGTCGGCCAGCGCGGCGCCGCGGTGCCGCGCGAGTCGCATTAGCCACACCGTCATCCTGAGCGAGTGGAGAATCTTGCGGCATCGCGGTCACCCACGAACACCGTAACCGCAAGGTCCTTCGCTGGTGCTCAGGACGACACTGGTGTGAGCGACCGTCGTGACTTGACGATCTGGCTGACGAGCACCGGCACGCCCGCGGCCAAACCCACCAGCGTCGGCGTCAGGCCGGGCGCGATCACCGGCAGCGAGGCGATGCCGATCAGCCAGCGCTCCCACTGCGACATGCCGGCGAGCAGCCAGCCGGCGAAGGCGGACGACAGCATCACGATGCCGACGATGCAGCCGCCCACGGTGACGATGAACTCGCCCCAGCTGAAGCCAGGCAGTACGAGCAGCATCACCGGCGAATAGACGAACACGAACGGCACCAGCGCCTTGCCCAGCGCGAGGCGGAAGGCGGTGTTGCCGGTCCTGAACGGATCGGCATTGGCCATGCTGGCCGCGGCGTAGGCGGCGACGGCGACCGGCGGCGTGATGTCGGCGAGCACGCCGTAGTAGAAGACGAAGAAGTGGCTCACCAGGTCCTGCACGCCCAGCAGCTTCAGCGCCGGCGCCGCCACCGCGACCATGATGATGTAGGTCGAGGTCGTGGGAATGCCGCAGCCCATCAGGATGCAGACGATGGCGATCAGCACCAGGGTGAAGAACAGCACCAGCGTCTGCTCGCCCGAGGCGAAGCCCATGAGGCCCGCGACCGCCGTGACCGGCCCGCTCACCGCCAGGGACTTGGCCGCCTCGACGGTGATGAAGGCGATCTTGAAGCCGACGCCGGTCAGGGTGACGACGCCGATGATGATGCCGACGCAGGCCGCGGCTGCGCCGACCGCCAGTGCGTACTTGGCGCCGACCACGAAGCCGTCGACCAGCTCGGTCCACGGCATCCTCGGCGCCTTGTTGAGCCACCACAGCGCCAGCAGCAGCGCCACCATCAGCACGCCGCAGATCATCTCGAAATGGTCGAGCACGTCGGGCGGCAGGAACGAGCGGCCCTTGAAGAAGAACACGAACCACAGCGCGACCAGCACGGTCTCGATGATCGGCGGCCGTCCCGCGGTCCGCCGTACCAGGCCGACGACCAGGCACAGCAGGATTCCGGTGAAGGCCGCAACGTAGGGCGTGTAGTCGGCGAACAGCACGAACAGCAGGCCGAACAGCGGGATCAGCGTCGGCCAATCGCGTTTGAGCGACTGCCTGAGGTTCGGCAGGTCCTCCGGCGCCACGCCGCGCAGGCCGTAGCGCTTGGCCTCGAAATGCACCTGCACGAAGACGCCGAAGAAATGCATGAAGGCCGGCAGGATCGCCGCGATGATGATGGTCTGGTACGGCACGCCCAGGTATTCGACCATCAGGAAGGCGGCGGCGCCCATGACCGGCGGCGTGATCTGGCCGCCGGTGCTGGCGGTCGACTCGACGGCGGCCGCGAAATGCCGCTGGTAGCCCAGCCGCGTCATCATCGGGATGGTGAGCGAGCCCACGGTCACGGCATTGGCCACCGAGGAGCCCGAGATCATGCCGAACAGCGCCGAGCCGAAGATCGAGACCTTGGCCGGACCGCCGGCGTAACGGCCCGCCACCGCCATGGCGAGGTCGAGGAAGAGCTGGCCCAGCCCGATGCGCATCGCCAGCACGCCGAACAGCACGTAGTGGAACACGTAGGTCGCCACCACGCCGATCGGGATGCCGTAGATTCCCTGGCTGGTGAGGTAGAGGTGGTTCACCACCTCGTTCCACGTCGCGCCCGGATGCACGAGGATGCCGGGCATCCATGGGCCGGCGAAGGCATAGGCCAGAAAGGCCACGGCGATGAGCACCAGCGGCCAGCCCATGGTGCGCCGCGTCGCCTCGAGCACGGCGATCACCAGCACCGTGCCCATGATCACGTCGATCGGCAGCGGGTTGCCGACGCGGAAGGCGAGGTCGTGGAAGACGATCGGCACGTAGAGCGCCGCCGCGACGGTGGCCGCCATCAGCGCCCAGTCGAACAGCGGCACGCCGCCCGGCGCCAGGATGCTCGACGGAAGCTGGCGATCTGTCTGGCTGCGCACCAGCGCGAAGACCAGGAAAATCAGGCCGATGACGAAGGCCATGTGGATGCCGCGATGCGTCGTCTCGCGCAGCAGCCCGAAGCCCGCGGTGTAGAAGTGGAAGCAGGACAGCGCGAACAGCAGGCCGGCGACGATCCACGACGCCGGCGGCAGGATGGGACGGAAGCGGACCTCGGTGTCGAACTCCCGCTCCAGCTCCTCTGCTTTCTTGAGGTCGATGTCGGTGGTCATTCAGAATCCCAATACCTCACCCTGGGGAGCGCCCAAGGGGCGCGTCTCGAAGGGTGGCAACAGCCCGGGTGTGCAGCCCATGCTTCGTGACGGAAGCTGCGCGGCCTCCTCAGCAGGAGGTGGCGAGATCGCCTACTTCTTGAGCCCCTTCTCCTTGTAGAACTTCTCGGCGCCGGGATGCAGCGGGATGCCGATGCCGGCGAGCGCCGTCTCCAGCTTGATCTCCTTGCCCTTGGCGTGGCCGGCGTCGAGCAGCTTGCGCGTGTTGTCGTTCCACAGCGCCTGGACGATGCCGTAGACCAGCGCGTCAGGCTGCTTGGCCGAGGTCAGCCACTGGGCGTTGACGCTCACCGTCTTGACGCCGGCAACGCCCTTGTAGGCGTTGTCGGGAATCGCGTCCTTGCCGAAGAAGCTGTAGGTCGACAGCAGCTTGTCGACCGCCGGGCCCTCGATCGGGATCAGCTCGATGCCCGCGGTCGCGGCGAGCTCGGCGATGGCGCCCTGCGGATAGCCCGAGACGCTGATGAAGGCGTCGATCGCGCCGTCCTTGAGCTTGTCGGCGGATTGCTGCGGCTTGAGGTACTCGGCCTTGATGTCCTTCTCGCTCATGCCGAAGGCGGCGAGGATCAGTCGGGCGTCGACCAGCGTGCCCGAGCCCGGCTCGTCGAGCGACACGCGCTTGCCCTTGAGGTCGAGCATGCTCTTGATGCCGCTGCCCTTGCGCGCCACCAGGTGGAAGCTCTCGGGATAAAGATTGGCGATGGCGCGCAGGCCCTCGACCTTGGGCTTGCCCTCGTAGATGCCGGTGCCGGTATAGGCCCAGTAGGCGACGTCGGACTGCGAGAAGCCCGATTCGAGGCTGCCGCCGGCGATGCCGTTGACGTTGGCCACCGAGCCGTTGGTCGCCACCGCGGTCGCCACAAGGCCGGGCACGCCGCACGATCCGCCGGCGTCGCAGGCGCGGCTGCCGGGCGGGTTGGAGACGGCGTTGGCGATCACGCCGGCCAGCGGATAGTAGGTGCCGGCGGTGCCGCCCGTGCCGATGCGGAAGAAGCTCATCTGCTGCGCCGACGTGCCGTAGGCCGCGGCGCCGATGGCGATGGCGGCGACAGTGGCGATCGTCCATCTGCCGAAATTCATGCTGCGTCTCCCCTCGAAGCGATCAGGTCTGTGACAGCCAGATTAGAGCGGCCGCAGCCGCCGTGTCGCCATCAATTCACAGGCCGCACAATTGAAGCGTCACCGCCGAGTGGGCATATAGGGCGGCAACGATAATCGGGGGACTTCATCGATGGCCGGACACGCGCACGCGCCGCACGAGCAGGCGGAGCACGCCGAGCACCACGGCGCCAGCAACAAGCAGATCGCGCTGCTGATCTCCATCCTCGCGCTCCTGCTGGCGATCTCCGAGACCCTGGGCAAGGCGGCGCAGACCCAGACCCTGGCGAAGAACATCGAGGCCGCCAATCTCTGGGGCTACTTCCAGGGCAAGACCGTGCGGCTGACCGTGGTGCGCGCGCAGATCGAGGACATGGAGATCCGGATGATGTCCATGACCGACGCGGTGCAGCTCACCGCCGCACGGCGGGCCATCGAGCACTGGAACCGCCAGATCGCGCGCTACGAGAGCGATCCCAAGGAGAACGACGGCCGCAAGGAGCTGACGGCGCGCGCACTCGCGGCCGAGAAGAAGCGCGACGACGCCGCGGCGGCGCATCACCACTACGAGGTGGCGTCGGCCTCGATCCAGATCGCCATCGTGCTGGCCTCGGCGGCGATCATCACCGGCATCGGCGTGCTCACCTGGTTCGCGATCGGCCTCGGCGTGGTCGGCGCCGGCTTCGCCGCCATCGGCCTCTTCGCGCCGCATGCGATTCATCTGTTCTGATGTTCGCTTTCCCCGCCTGCGTGAAGAGGGAGATCAGTTGACCCCGACCGCCCTGCTCATCGTCGGGCCGATCTCGTCGTGCACGACGAGATCGGCGATGCGGTCCTGGTCGGTGGGATCGCGGTTGATGATCGCCAGCCTGGCGCCGTTGCGCTTGGCCATCGCGGGGAAGGCCGCCGCCGGATAGACCACCAGCGAGCTGCCCAGCACAATGAACAGGTCGGCCGCCATGGTCTCCTCCTGCGCCCGCGCCATGGGCACCACCGGCATCGCCTGGCCGAAGGAGATCGTCGCGGTCTTGACGATGCCGCCGCAGGCCACGCACTCGGGCAAGGTCTCGTCCTTGCTGAAGATGCGCTTGATCTCCTCGAGCTCGTGGCGCTCGCCGCAATCGAGGCAGGTGGCGTAGGTCGAATTGCCGTGCAGCTCGATCACCTTCGAATCGGGAACACCCGAGGCCTGGTGCAGGCCATCGACGTTCTGGGTGATGATCGCGCTCATCTTGCCCATCTCGACCAGGCGCGCCATGGCGCGGTGGCCGGCATTGGGCGTCGCCTTGCGCATCACCTCGTCGGTGGCGAATTTGCGCCGCCAGGATTCGCGGCGCATCTCCTCCGAGGCGATGAAGTCCTGGAACTGGATCGGCTGGTAGCGCGTCCAGATGCCGCCGGGCGAGCGGAAGTCCGGGATGCCCGACTCGGTCGAGATGCCCGCGCCGGTGAAGCCGACGATGCGCGTGGCCTCGTCGAACAGCTTTCGGAGATCGTCGTGATGGGCCATGGCGACAGTATAGCTCCCCAACCTCGTGCTGAGGAGGCCGCGCAGCTTCCGTCTCGAAGCAAGGCAACGGACTCCGTGGTCGTTGCCATCCTTCGAAACCCGCCTGTGGCGCGCCTCAGGGTGAGGTCGGGGCCGGCTTCACGAGAGCCAGCGCTTGCGCCGGCGGTAGTGCTTGACGTCGCGGTAGGATTTGCGCGTGCCGACCTCGTTCAGGCCGAGATAGAACTCCTTGATGTCGGAATTCGAGCGCAGCTTCTCGGCGTCGCCCTCGAGCACGATGCGGCCGTTCTCCATGACGTAGCCGTGGTCGGCGATGCCCAGGGCCATGGTGGCGTTCTGCTCGACCAGCAGCACGGTGAGCTTCTCCTGCTTCACCAGGCGCTGCACGATGGCGAAGATCTCCTCGACCAGCATCGGCGCCAGGCCCAGCGACGGCTCGTCGAGCAGCACGACCTTGGGCTTGCTCATCAGCGCGCGGCCGATCGCCAGCATCTGCTGCTCGCCGCCGGAGAGATAGCCCGATTGCTGGTTGCGCCTTTCCTTCAGGCGCGGGAAGTAGCTGTAGACCATGTCGATGCCGTCACGGATCGACTTGATGTCCGGCATGATGTGGCCGCCGGCGATCAGGTTCTCCTCGCAGGTCAGGTGCTCGAAGACGCGGCGGCCTTCGAAGACCTGCGCGATGCCCAGCCGCGTGACGTCAGACGCGCGCTTGCCGTTGAGCCGCTGGCCGGCGAGCTCGATGCTGCCCTTGGTGATCTCGCCGCGCTCGCTGTAGAGCACGCCGGAGATCGCCTTGAGCGTCGTCGTCTTGCCCGCGCCGTTGGCGCCGAGGATGGTCGTGATGGCGCCTTCGCGCACCTCGACCGAGACGCCCTTCAGCACCAGGATCACGCCGTCATAGACGACTTCGATGTTGTTCAGGCTCAGCATGGTGTGTCGTGCCGGGCGAGAGGGACTGGGCGGAGCCCGCAGGCCCCGCCCCGCTCCACGGGCGATCAGGTCCGCTTGGCGTCGGCCTCGATGTGCTTCTTGATGATGTCGGGATAGGCGCGGAACCAGTCCGTCGCCTTGGTCAGCTTGCCGCCCTTGACGGTGAAGATCTGGACCCAGCCGCCACCCTCATGGTCGACCGGCGTCAGCTCCAGCGGCGGCATCAGGCCGCCCAGGGTCACCCCCTTGATCTTTTCCATGCCGTTCTTCACGTCCTCGCTGGTGAAAGCGCCGCCGTTCTTGGCCTTGATCGCGTTGCGGATCGCCTCGATATGCACCGCCATGCCGAAGATGCCGCGGTTGTAGTAGACCGTGGACGCCATCTCCTTGGGCGGTTGCTTGCCCTGCTTCTTGTACATCTCCGCGATGTCCTTGTGGACCTGGTAGTCCGTACCGACGCCGGCGAACTGGATGGTGTTGTAGCCCTCGGCCACCGCGGCGCCACCGGCGGCCTCGAGATCGGCTTCAGCCGAGCCCCAGACCAGCGCGATGACCTTCGACAGCCGGAATCCGACCCGCTTGAACTCCTTGATCGACACCGACGGCGAGCGCCCGAAAAGATGGGTGATCACGAAGTCGGCGCGGTAGCGCTGGGCGATGTCCAGCACCTGGGCGCCCATCTCGACACCCGGTGCCGGCACGGCGAAGGTCTTGAGCTCGAAGCCCTCCAGCTTGGCGAGATCCTCGAGGATTGGCAGCGGTTCCTTGCCCGCCGGGTTGTCGTAGAAGAGATAGGCGATCTTCTTGCCCTTGAGATTCCCGCCGAACTGGTCCTTGACGAACTTCACCGCCGCGGCGCTCTGCGACCAGTAGGTTGCCGCGATCGGGAACAGGTAGGGATAGCGCTTGCCGTCGGCGCCCGCGGCGGTGCCGAAGCCGGGTGACGTGCCGGCGATCTTGTCCTCGGCCAGCTTGGCGGTCAGCGCCATGGTCTGCGGCGTGCCATAAAGCAGCACGCTGACGGCGCCTTCCTTCTTGAAGCGCTCGTAGGACTCCATGGCCTGCGGCACCTTGTATTCGTTGTCGATCTCGATCACGCGCAGCATGTGCCCGTCGATTCCGCCGCGCGAGTTGATCAGCGCCGCGTAGTCGTTTCCGCCCGGGCACAGCACGACACCCACGGTCTGTGTGGCACCGGTGCGATCGCACATCGAGCCGATGACGATCTCCTTCTTCTGTGCCGCTGCCGGCAACGCCAGTCCCAACGCGAGGGCACCCACCGCAATGGCTGCGGCGCCCGATAGCCGGATACTCAGCATGTCACCCTCCCTCTTGAATGATTGGACCTCAGTAAGAGAACGGCCAGACGCGGAAGTAACTGCGGATGTTGCGCCACAGGCGGTTGAGCCCCTCCGGCTCGAGCACCAGGAAGACGATGATCAGCAGGCCGAAGACGCCGAGGCGTACCGCGGGGATGACAGCCGGCAGCTCCTGCTCGGTGAACACGAGGACGCCGACGTTCTCCATGAACACACGGATGACGATCGGCAGCAGCGTGACGAAGGTCGCGCCGAAGATCGTGCCCAGTACCGATCCCTGCCCGCCGATGATGATCATCGCCAGGTAGTCGATCGAGGTCGTGATCTGGAAGTTCTCGTAGTTCGCCACGCCGTACAGGTAGGTGTACAGCACGCCGGTAATGCCGGCGTAGAATGACGAAATGGCGAAGGCCAGCGTCTTGTACTTGAAGATGTCGATGCCGATGATCTCGGCCGCGATGTCCTGGTCGCGGATCGCCACGAAGGCGCGGCCGATGCGGCTGCGCACGAGGTTCAGGGTGGCGATGATCGCCAGCACGGCGACGACGAGGAACAGGTAGTAGAGCTCGCGGTGCTCCTTGAGCACGAGGCCGAACAGCTCCGGCCGCGGGATCTCGATCGAGGCCTGCGAGCCGCCCGAGATCCACGGCACGTGGTTGATCGTCCACTCGATGATCAGCTGTGCCGCCAGGGTGGCGATCGCCAGATAGAGACCCTTGATGCGCAGCGAGGGCACGCCGACGATGGCGCCGACCGCCGCCGCCATGAATCCGGCGGCCGGCAGGGTGACCCAGAACGGCATGCCGGCGCGCACCGCGAGATTGGCCGCGGTGTAGGCGCCGACCGACATGAAGGCGGCGTGGCCGATCGAGATCTGCCCGGTGTAGCCGACCAGGATGTTGAGCCCGAGCGCGCCGACGATGGCGATCAGGATGAAGTTGACGATCGAGATGTAATACTCGGCGGACTGCGCGCCGGAGATCGCCGTCAGCAGCGGCGGCAGCACGAGGGCGAGCAGCGCGAAGGCGGCGACCGTCCAGCGCGCGATCGGCAGCGGATAGAGCGCCTGGTCCGCCTTGTAGGTCGTCTTGAAGTAGCCCGACTCGCGATGGAACATCAGACGCGCTCGATCTTGCGTTTGCCGAAGATGCCGTAGGGCCTGACCATCAGCACCAGGATCATCAGCACGTAGGGCGCGAAGTCCTTGGTGCCGCCGCCGACATAGGGGTCGAGATAGCCGGCCGCGAGGTTCTCGACGATGCCGATGACCAGCCCGCCGACCACCGCGCCGGGGATCGAATCGAGCCCGCCCAGGATCACCACCGGGAACACCTTCAGCCCGACCAGCGCGACGTGCACGTCGACGCCCAGCATCGAGCCCCAGACGATGCCGCCCAGCGCCGCGACGACGCCGGCCATCGCCCAGGCCAGCGCGAAATAGCGCTCGACGTTGATGCCCATGGCCGAGGCGACCTGCTGGTTGTCGGCCACCGCGCGCATCGCCACGCCCATGCGGCTCTTGAGGAAGAACCAGCTGAAGCCGGCGAGGAAGAGCAGCGACACCAGCGCGCCGACGAGCTGCACCGGCTGCAGGATGAAGGGCCCCAGCTCGATCGGATCGTCGCCGACCGGCAGGGAGATCGAGCGCGTCTCGACGCCGAACAGGAAGGGGCCCATGCCGCGCAGGATCGCCGCCAGGCCGATGGTCGCCATGATCACCGCGACGATCGGCCGGCCCAGCAGCGGGCGCAGCACGACGCGTTCGAGCGCGAAGCTGAAGCCGATCATGCCGGCCAGCGCCACGACCACCGCGACCCAGAACGGCAGGCCGGCGCCGACGATCACCGCGCCCGAGATCAGCGCCGCGAGCATCACGAACTCGCCCTGCGCGAAGTTGATCGCGTCGGTCGCCTTGTAGACCAGCACGAAGCCCAGGGCGATCAGCGAGTACATCAGGCCGATCAGGATGCCGTTGCCGATCAGCAGGAAGGCGAAGTCCACGATGTCTCCTCCCTTACGCCGACCTCACCCTGAGGAGCGCCCGCAGGGCGCGTCTCGAAGGGCGGGCAACAACCCGGTGCGTGCAGCCCGTGCTTCGAGACGGCCGCTTCGCGGCCTCCTCGGCATGAGGGTGATGGGTCGATGCAGTCACAACCACCCCCTACGCCGCGCGCCTGCCGGCGCCTGCCGGCGGCACGTCGTGGATCGTGATCGTGTTGCGCAGGGTGCTGCGGCGGCCGTCCTCGAAGGTGATCTCCATCGTCACCTCGACGTCGCTCCTGCCGCCGTAGAACGCCTCGATCACCGGGGCGTACTTCTCGGCGACGAAGCGGCGGCGCACCTTGCGGGTGCGCGTCATCTCGGCGTCGTCGGCCTCGAGCTCCTTGTTGAGCAGCAGGACGCGCCTGACCTGCGCTGCGTCGGGCAGGCCGACATTGCACTTGCCGACCTCCTCGAGGATCAGCGCCGCCACCTCGGGCTTGCGGCTGAGGTCCATGAAGCTGGTGTAGGCCAGATTGTGCTTCTCGGCCCAGGTGCCGACGGTGTTCATGTCGATGGCGATCATCGCCGCGACGAACGGGCGCTGGTCGCCGAAGGCCACGACCTCGCGGATGAACGGGCTGAACTTCAGCTTGTTCTCGACGAACTGCGGCGCGAAGGGCGTGCCGTCCGACAGCTTGCCCACGTCCTTGGCGCGATCGATGATCACGACGTGGCCCTGCTGGTCGACATAGCCGGCATCGCCGGTCTTCAGCCAGCCATCGGCCGTGATGGTGTCGGCGGTGACGTCGTCCTGCTTGAAGTAGCCCTTGAAGATGTTGGGCCCCTGCACATGCACCTCGCCGTTGTCGGCGACGCGCACCTGCACGCCCGGCAAGGTGCGGCCCACGGTGTTGGGATTGGCCTCGGCGTCAGGCTGCACGGCGATCAGCGCGCTCGCCTCGGTCGCACCGTAGACCTGCTTGAGGTTGACGCCGAAGGAGCGGAAGAAGCGGAAATTGTCGGGGCCCAGCGGCGCGCCGCCGGTGTAGCAGCTGCGGGCGTTGCGCAGGCCGAGCTGGTCGCGCACCGGGCCGAAAACGAAGAACTCGCCCAGCGCGTAGCCCAGCCGGTCGGCAGTCGACACCGGACGGCCTTCCGAGCGCGCCAGCTCGACGCGCTCGGCCAGCCTGCGGAAGCGCTCGTAGACCCGCTTCTTCAGCGGCGTCGCGTCGCCGCTCTTGACCTGCATCATGGTGAGCATGTTCTCCCAGATGCGCGGCGGCGCGAGCAGCGCATCGGGACCCAGCTCGCGCAGGTCGCGCTGCACGGTCTCGGGGTTCTCCGGGCAGTTGCCGACGATCGGCACGACGAGGCCCAGGCCGACGGTGAAGGTCGTGTCGCCGACCCAGGCCATCGGCAGGTATGAGAGCCAGTTGTCGCCCGGCTTGACGCCCTCGGCGGCGGCGAAGCCTTCCGCGATCGAGATCATGTTGCGGTGCGTGAGCATCACGCCCTTGGGATTGCCCGTCGTGCCCGAGGTGTAAGCAATCATCGCCAGGTCGTCGGCCTTGCCCTTCTTCAGCTCGGCCTCGAACGCTGCGGTGCCGGCGGCACCCTGTACGCGGCCGGCTTCCTGCACCGCGGCGAAGGAGCGGATGAAATCGTGCCTGGCGTAGCCCGCCATGCCGCGCGGATCGTCGTAGATCAGCCAGCGCAGGTTGGGCAGCTGCCCGCGCAGCGACAGGATCTTGTCGACCTGTTCCTGGTCCTCGGCCACCACCACCGAGACCTCGGCGTGGTTCAGCACATAGACCAGCTCCGAGGCGATCGAGTCCTGGTAGACCGGCACCGAGTAGCCGCCCAGCGACTGCGCGGCGAGCTGCGCGAAGTACAGGGTCGGGCGATTGTCGCCGACCACGGTGAGCTTCTCGCCGCGCTTGAAGCCCAGCGCCATCAGGCCGAGCGCGAAGTCGCGCACCTGCGCCTGGTAGTCCGCCCAGGTGCAGGTCTGCCAGATGCCGCGATCCTTGCCGCGCAGCGCCGGCATGTCGGGCCACTGCCTGGCGTTGCGCGCCATCAGCTTGGGCAGGGTGTCGGTGTCGGCCGATTGCAGGACGCTCATGCCGCATCGCCTCCCTTCGCCGTGCCGAGATAGGCCTGGATCACCTTGGGGTCGCGCTGGACTTCCTCGGGCGTGCCGCCGCCGATGCGACGGCCGCGATCGAGCACGACGACCTCGTCGGAGATGTCCATCACCACGCCCATGTCGTGCTCGATCAGCACCACGGTGATGCCGCGCTCCTGGTTCACATCCAGGATGTAGCGCGCCATCTCCTCCTTCTCTTCCTGGTTCATGCCGCCCATCGGCTCGTCGAGCAGCAGCACGTCGGGCTCCAGCGCCAGCGCGCGGCCAAGCTCGACGCGCTTGCGCAGGCCGTAGGCGAGCGCGGCGGTCTGCTGCTTGCGCAGATCCTGCAGCTTGAGGAACTCGATGATCTCCTCGCAGCGCTCGCGGTGCGCGATCTCCTCCTTCTGCGCCCAGCCCCAGTACAGCGCGCTGGCGAGCACGCCCGCCTTCATGCGCACGTGGCGGCCGAGCATGAGGTTGTCGAGAACCGTGAGACCGCTGAACAGCGCGATGTTCTGGAAGGTGCGCGCGATGCCCATCGCGGCGATCTGGTTGGGCTTCTTCCAGGTGATGTCCCGGCCGTTGAGATGGATGTAGCCGGTGTCGGGCTTGTAGAAGCCCGAGATCATGTTGAGCAGCGAGGTCTTGCCGGCGCCGTTGGGACCGATGACCGAGAAGATGCGGCCCGTGGGCACGCGCACCGACACGCCGTCGACGGCCGTCACGCCGCCGAACTTCTTGGAGACATTCGCGATATCGAGGACGACCTTCGCACCTGGCGCGGCGATCGCGCTGGACTCTGACGCCTGCGTCACAGCCCTAGCCCCGTTCCACCGACCGCCCGGCCGAGGCCGCACTGTCGAGCGACACCAACCCAGCTCCTCCCATACGGACCGGCCGCCCTCGCGTCGTTGTCACCGGTTCGTCCCGGCGCCGCGCGATCGTTCGACCGTGTTCTGCCCACCTGTCAGCGCGGATCATGCGGCGTCCGGCCGGGAAAGACAACACGTCGATGGGCGATCGACCGCCTAGCGGGTTGTCGCCTCGCCCCCCGGGCCATACCATCGCGCCAGCCGCCGCCCCCAGGAGAGCCGCCGCCATGCGCCGCCACATCGCCTGCCTGACCTTCGACCACGACCACATGTCGGGCTTCATCTCGCGCAACATGACCACGCCGACGGCGATCTCGCGCGGCGAGTACGACCTCGTCGCCATCCCGCGCATCGTCGACCTGCTGAAGCGCTACGACATCAAGGCGACCTTCTTCACCCCCGGCCACACCATCGAGAGCGCCACATCAAGCGTCGAGTCCTACGTCGCCGCCGGGCACGAGCTGGCGCATCACGGCTGGACCCATCGCCTGCCCGTCTCGCTCAGCCGCGAGGAGGAGGAAGAGGAGATCGTGCGCGGCAACGAGGCGATCAAGCGCGTCTCGGGCCAGTACGCGCGCGGCTACCGCTCGCCCGCCTGGGATCTGAGCCCGCACAGCATCGAGCTGCTGCTCAAGCACGGCATGCGCTACGACAGCTCGATGATGGGCGACGACTACGATTGCTACTACGCGCGCCAGGGCGACCAGGTCGAATTGCTCAAGCCCTTCGTGCGCGGCCGCGAGACGTCGCTGCTGGAGATGCCGATCTCCTGGTCGCTCGACGACTACCCGCATATCGAATACAAGCGCCAGCCGACCGGCGGCGAGCAGCAGGGGCTGATGAACGCCGGCAGCGTGCTCGACAACTTCGTCGACGACTTCGTCTACATGACCCG
>CAYNOF010000397.1:0-11041 GCA_964398335.1 uncultured Rhizobiaceae bacterium | reverse complement strand
GGACGATGGCGCGCTGGCCGTCGAGTCAGCTGGCGACGCGTTCGTTCTCGACGCTGTCGATGGCGGTGGCGACGTCGGCGATGCGCACCGGCGCGCCGTTCTGCCAAGCGACGACGATCGGCATGTACTGCGCGGCGCGCGAAACCGGGCCGGTGGCGTCGAGGATGGCGTTGCGGCCGCCCTGCGGCACGGCGCCCAGCGGCCGGTTGGAGTTGGCGGTGGAGAGCGCCGTCTGTATGTCGGCCAGGCTCAAGCCGCGCGCGGCGAGCTGATCGAGGTCGGCGCGCACCCGCACGGCGTATTTCTGGCTGCCGAAAACCAGCACCTGGGCAACGCCGGGCAAGGTGGAGATGCGCGGCATGATGTTGGCTTGGGCGAAGGCGTCGATGTCGGAAAGACGTGCATTGGGCGACTTCAGCGCGAGGAAGACGATCGCGAAGTCGGCCGGATTGACCTTGCGGAAGCTGGGCGGCGTCGTCATGTCCGCCGGCAGGCGGCGCAACGCCGAGCCGATCGCCGTCTGCACGTCGAGCGCCGCGCCGTCGATGTTGCGGTTGAGGTCGAACTGCAGGGTGATCGAGGTGTTGTCGAGAGTCGACACCGAGGTCATCGTCGTGACGCCGGCGTTGGTCGAGAACTGCCGCTCGAGGATGCCGGCCACCGAGGAGGCCATGGTCTCCGGGCTGGCGCCAGGCAGGGTGGCGCTGACCTGGATGGTCGGAAAGTCGACGCGCGGGATCGCGGCGACGGGCAGCTGGCCATAGCCGAACATGCCGGCGGCGAGGAACGAGACCATCATCAGGATGGTCATCACCGGTCGCCGGATGCAGACATGCGAGAACATGCCGTCGCCCCTCGCTAGTTCTTCGCCTCGGCCGGCGGCTTGCCGGCGCCGGGCTTGCCGCTACCCGGCGGATGCGACGTGCCGACGCTGACCGGAACGCCGTCGGCGAGGCGCAGCTGGCCGCTGGTGACGACGCGCTCGCCGCCGTTGAGGCCCGACGCGACCACCACCTCTTCGCCGATCGTGCGCGCCACCTTGATCGGCACGATCACCGCGCGACCGTCGCGCACGACGAAGACGAAGGAGCCGGCCTGGCCGATCTGCAGTGCCGCGGCTGGCATGGTGACGGCGTTGTTGTCGATGCCGAGCACGATGCGCGCCGGCACAAAGGCGCCCGGCCACAACCGCTCGGCGTTGTTGGTCATGCGCGCCTTTGCGGTCACCGTGCCGGTGGCCAAATCCATGGTGTTTTCGAGGAAGGCGATCTCGCCGACCGACATGTTGGCGCCAGTGCCGGCTTCGACACGTACCGGTCCCTTTTCCAGGACCGCGCGCACTTCGGCCAGCGCAGGCGCAGGCACGGAGAAGGCGATGTAGATCGGGTCCATCTGGTTGACGACGGCAAGGCTCTGGGTGTCGGCCATGCGCACGACCGTGCCGGGCTTGGCCTGGATCGAGCCAATGCGTCCGCTCACCGGTGCACGGATCTCGGTGTAGGTAAGCTGGGCCTGGACGTTGGTCAGCGCTGCCTGGTCGAAGGCGAGCTGCGCCTCCAGCGCCTTCAGCGCGGTGGCGGCAGTGTCACGCTGAACGGTGGCGGTGACGCCCTTGGCGGCAAGGTCCTCGGCACGGACCAAGTCGCGCTTGGCCTGCTCGATCTGCGCCATGTCCTTGGCGATCTGCGCGGTGATCTGGTCGCTCTGCGCGCGCAGCTGGCGCGAATCGAGGGTGAACAGCAGATCGCCTTCCTTTACGCGCGCGCCTTCGGCGACGTGCACCTGCATCACCTGGCTGTCGAGCCGCGCCTTGATTGGGATCGAAGCGATCGGCTGGACCGTGCCGACAGCGTCGATCAGTTGCGGCATCGGCTTGCGCACGACGGCGCCGACCTCGACCGGCACGCCCGGGGTGCGCGGCTGCGTGCCGGCCGGGGCGCTGCCCGCCGCCTTGCCTTCGGCGGCCCGGCCGGACGCCATTCCGATCCAGCCCGGCTTGTAGAACCAGACCCCCGCGCCCGCGGCAGCGAGCACGGCGACCGAGAGGACGATGACGACAGCGCGCTTCATCTGGCAGCTCCACGAGCGCCAGCGGCGTCGTTGATGGTGGGCTTGGCGAAGATCGGCCGCAGTTGCGGGCCGGCATCCATGGTGTCGACGAGCAGGGCGGTGGCCGCGCGGGCCACGGCCTCGTCATCGTACTCGGCGCTCGTCGTGCCGCTCCACACCATGCCGATGACCAGGCGTGCCGCGAGCTTCGGATCGTGCAGGCGCAACGCGCCGGCGGCGCGGGCGCGCGCCAGAACCTGGGCGATGCGCGCCTCGATGCGGCCGCGGCGTTGCCTGAGGATGCGCCGGCGGGAGCGGTCGGCGCCGCTCGCCGAGTCGCTCAGCGCGCGCAGCGATACGACATGCTCGCGGAACATCGCGGCGAGCGGCTGCAGCATGGCGAGCAGGGTTTCGGCATGGCCGCTGGTGGTCGCCTCGGCGATGTCGAGCTGGGCTTCCAGGGTGTCGAGCGCATCGACGAACACCGCCTCGAACAGCGCGTCCTTGCCGGCGAAGTAGCGGTACAGGGTCGGCTTGCCGGCTCCGGCCTCGTGCGCGATGTCGTCCATCGACGCCGCCTCGAAGCCGCGGGCGGCGAACACCTTGGCGGCGGCATCGACAAGCCGACGCCGGCGCAGGCTGCGCCATCGTTCCTCGGTTTCCGTCATCACCCCATGTCCCAAACCGGAACTCGCGAGTTCTATTTGGTACGGCGAGGTTTTGCTTGGCAAGGGACGGGATGCCGCTGTCGCGTAACGCCATGTTACATGGGACCATGAACAACATGATGACGCGCCCCATTCCCCGCACCGGCGAGGCCTTGCCCGTGATCGGCCTCGGCACCTGGCGCGGCTTCGACGTCGGCAGCGACGCCGCGGTGCGAACGGCTCTCGCCGGCGTGCTGCAGGCGCTGTTCGACGCCGGCGGCTCGGTGGTCGATTCCTCGCCCATGTATGGCCGCGCCGAGGCAGTGACCGGCGACCTCTTGTCGGCCTCAGGCTGGCGGCCCCGGGCGTTCATCGCCACCAAGGTCTGGACACGTGGCCGTGAGGCCGGAATCGCCGAAATGCGCCGCTCGATGGCCCTGATGAAGAGCGGGCCGACCATCGACCTCATCCAGGTTCACAATCTCGTGGATTGGCGCGTGCACCTGGAGACGCTGCGCACCTGGAAGGCCGAGGGCCACGTGCGCTATCTCGGCATCACCCATTACACGCCCTCGGCGCATGACGAGCTGGAATCGGTGATGCGCGCGGCGAGCCCCGATTTCGTGCAGCTCGACTACGCGCTCGACGACCGTGCCGCCGAGCGTCGGCTGTTGCCGCTGGCGGCAGAGCTGGGCATCGCGGTGCTGGTCAACCGGCCGCTGGGCGGCGGTGGGCTGGCCCGTCGCCTGCAGGGCCGTGCGCTGCCCGACTGGGCCGCCACGATCGGCTGCACGACGTGGTCGCAGATCCTGCTGAAGTTCGTGCTCGCGCATCCGGCTGTGACCTGCGTCATCCCGGGCACGGCCAACCCGCAGCATATGCGCGCCAATGCGCTGGCCGGCAGCGGCGCGCTGCCCGATGCGGCCCTGATCAAGCACATGGTCGAGGCGATCGGCTGACCGCCGCTGTTGTCATCCCAAGCGGAGCGAGGGATGACAGGTTTACCCTAACTCCTCGCCGCCTCGATATTGGCGCTGCGCAGCGGCACGCCGAACTCGCGCTGGCAAATCTCCGCCAGCTTGGCGACGCCGGCGCGGATCGTGTCGTGGTCGGGATTGGCGAAGCACAGCCGCAGGCGGCATTTCGCGCGCGCCTTGTCGGTCGACCATTCCGGACCCGGGTTCAGCGCCACGCCTTCGGCCAAGGCGACCTGGCCCAGCTTCACCGTGTCGACGACATCGGGCAGCTTGATCCACAGGAAGATCCCGCCGGGCGGATCGCTGAACTCCGCCGCCGTGCCGAAGCGCTCCGACAGCGACTCCATCAGGGTCTCGAGCTTGCCGCGCAGCGCCTTCGACAGCCGGGGCACATGGTCGTGGAAATGGCCCTGGCAGAACTCGGCCAGCACCATCTGGTCGAGCGCGCCCGAGCCGCCGTCGGTCTTCAGCGCCTGCATGCGTGACAGCAGGTCGGGGCGCGCGACGATGTAGCCGATGCGGAAGGCCGGCGCGATCGACTTCGAGAACGAGCCGATATGGATGACGTTGTCGCTTTTCGTCATGGCGTAGATCGCCGGCGGCCGCGCGCCCGCCCACACCAGGTCGGAATAGCACTCGTCCTCGAAGATCGGCACGCCGTGCGCCTCGGCGATCTTCAGGATCGCGGTGCGTCGCGCCTCGCTCATGATCGCGCCGGTCGGGTTCTGCACCGTGGGGATCGTGTAGATGTATTTCGGCTTCACGCCTTTGGCGTTGAGATCGGTCAGCGCCTTGTCCAGCGCCTCCGGGATCAGGCCCTCGCCGTCGAGCGGCACGCCGATGGTGTTGACCTTGAGTCGCGCGAGGCGGGTCAATGCGCCACCATAGGTGTCGCGCTCGATCAGCACCGTGTCGCCGGCCGTCAGCAGGATGCCGTTGACGAGATCGAGGCCCTGCAGCGAGCCGTTGGTGATCAGGATGTCGTCGGCCGAGCAGGTGATGCCGGCGTGCCGCTTCATCTTGGCCGACAGGAACTCGCGCAACGGGCGATAGCCCAACGGACCGCTCTGCATACCGTAGGTCGCCAGGGTGCGGCCCTCGCGCTGCAGCACAGCGGTGGCCGAAGCTGTCAGGGCGTCGACCGGAATCTGTGCCGGGTCGTTGTGCCCGCCGATGAAGTTGTACTTCGGGAAGCCGTTGAACTTCGCTGCCGGCGGCGGCAGGTCGGGGGCCAGCAACGGTGTGAAGTCGAACGCGGGCATCGCGAGCGTTTCCTCATGTTTGTCGAGTGCTTGGTATCATCATGGCAGGAAAATCGGTCCTTGGACTCCTGCAATCGATGGAAAGCTGACGATCACGCGTTGACCGCGACGCGCCGACCTGATGTGATCAGTGCTGGCATGCGTCTTGCCGGCAGACAGGACGCAGACGGACATCAATGGACTCGGAGGCTTCGGTTATGGAAGAGCGTGAACTGCGCGGTCTGATCGATCGCGTCAAGAAAGGTTCGCTGTCGCGCCGCTCGTTCGTGCGCAAGATGGCGGCGGTCGGGCTGACGGCGCCGATGGCGACGCAGCTTCTGGCCATCGGCGGCGTCGCCATGGCACAGTCGCGCGCGGCCTACAAGCCGACCAAGCGCGGCGGCGGCGGCACGCTGAAGGTGCTGTGGTGGCAGGGACCGACCCTGCTGAACCCGCACTTCGCCGTCGGCACCAAGGACCAGGACGGCTCGCGCATCTTCTACGAGCCGCTGGCGGCGTGGGATCCCGAAGGCAACCTCAAGCCCAAGCTGGCGGCGGAGATTCCCAGCCGCGAGAATGGCGGCCTGGCCGCCGACGGCATGTCGGTGACGTGGAAGCTGAAGCGCGACGTGAAGTGGCACGACGGCAAGCCGTTCACCGCCGACGACGTCGTCTTCAATTGGCAGTACGCGTCGGACCCGGCGACCTCGGCGACCACGATCGGCTCCTACAACGAGATCAAGGTCGAGAAGGTCGACGATTTCACCGTCAAGGTGCTCTTCACCAAGGCGATGCCGTTCTGGGCCGACGCCTTCGTCGGCACGCGCGGCATGATCATCCCCAAGCACCTGTTCCAGGACTATATGGGCGCGAAGTCACGCGAGGCGCCGACCAACCTGAAGCCGATCGGCACCGGCCCGTATCTGTTCAAGGACTTCAAGCCCGGCGACTCGATCTCCGGCGTGATCAATCCGAACTACCATCAGCCGAACAAGCCGTACTTCGACGCCTTCGAGCTCAAGGGCGGCGGCGATGCGGTGTCGGCGGCGCGCGCGGTGTTGCAGACGGGAGAGTACGACTTCGCCTGGAACCTGCAGGTCGAGGACGAGATCCTCACGCGCCTGGAGAAGGGCGGCAAGGGCAAGGTCAACATCTCGCCGACCGGCAACATCGAGCACATCCAGGTCAACCAGACCGATCCGTGGACCGAGGTCGACGGCGAGCGCTCGAGCCTGAAGACCAAGCATCCGACCCTGTCCGACAGGGCGGTGGCCCAGGCGCTGTCGCTGCTGGTCGATCGCGACTCGATCGAGAAGTACATCTACGGACGCACCGGTCCGGCGACGTCGAACTTCGTCAACAACCCCGAGCGCTTCCGCTCGAAGAACACGTCGAAGGAATTCAGCATCGAGAAGGCCAACGACATTCTCGAGAAGGCCGGGTGGAAGAAGGGTTCCGACGGCCTTCGCGAGAAGGACGGCAAGAAGCTGAAATTCGTCTTCCAGACCTCGATCAATCCGCCGCGCCAGAAGACGCAGGCGATCGTCAAGCAGGCCTGCCAGAAGGCCGGCATCGACATCGAGATCAAGGCGGTGACCGCCTCGGTGTTCTTCAGCTCCGACGTGGCCAACCCGGACACGTACACGAAGTTCTATACCGACATCCAGATGTACACGACGACCATGTCGCAGCCGGATCCGGAGCAGTTCCTGTTCCAGTTCTGCTCGTGGGAGGCCGCCACCAAGGAGAACAAGTGGCAGGGCCGCAACATCACGCGCTGGCGGAACAAGGAATACGATGAGCTCTTCAAGAAGGCCCAGGTCGAGCTCGAACCGGTCAAGCGCGCCGCCATGCTGATGAGCTGCCAGGACATGGCGGTGAACAACTTCGTCGTCATTCCGGTCGTCTATCGTCCGGGCGTCGCCGGCCACAGCAACCAGCTCAACTGCTCCATCAGCGGCTGGGACAACAACACCTGGGATCTGTCGGACTGGTACAAGGAAGCCTGAGACAGTCCGCGTGATCCATCGATGCGATGAGAGGAGGTGACGGTGTCCAGGCAGTACCTGATCCGCCGCCTCCTGATCGCCATCCCGGCCGTGTTCGGAATCAGCATCGTGCTGTTTTCCGTGCTGGCGATGGCGCCCGGCGATCCGTTCGAGGAACTGGCGACCAATCCGGCGATCCCGCCGGAGGTGCGCCTGGCGCTGCGCGCCAAGTTCGGGCTCGACGACCCCATCTGGCAACGCTACCTGCACTGGCTGCTGGCGATGCTCCAGGGCGACTGGGGCTTCTCCTTCACCAGCCGCATGGATGTCGACAAGCTGATCCTGCAGCGTCTGCCGACCACCCTGGTGGTGATCGGCTCCTCGCAGATCCTGGCGATCCTGGTCGCCATCCCGGTGGGCGTGCTGGCGGCGCGGCGGCCCTATTCGGTCTTCGACCAGATCGCCAATACCTTCGCCTTCATCGGCTTCTCGCTGCCGACCTTCTTCACCGGCCTGCTGCTGATCCTGGTGTTCAGCGTGCAGCTCGACTGGCTGCCCTTCGTCTATCGCGCCGACATACCGGGCTCGGGACTGCCGTGGTTCTGGGAGCACGTGAAGCAGTCGATCATGCCGGTGACGGTGCTCGGCCTGTTCCAGGCCGCCTCGCTGGTACGATATGTGCGTTCCGCCGTGCTCGACGTGATCAAGCTCGATTACGTCACCACCGCCCGGTCCAAGGGCATCGGCGAGCGCAAGGTGATCGTCAAGCATGTCGTGCGTAACGCGTTGATTCCCGTGGTGACGCTGGTGGCGCTGCAGATGCCGGTGGTGTTCGGCGGCGCCATCGTCACCGAGCAGATCTTCCGCGTGCCCGGTATCGGCTCGCTGCTGATCTCCGCCATGCAGTCGAACGACACCCCGGTGGTCATGGGTGTCACCTTCGTGTTCGCCTGCCTGGTGATCATGTTCAACCTCATCGCAGACATCCTCTATGGCTGGCTCGACCCCCGCATCGCTTTCCGCTGAGGCCCCGGCGCCTGCCGCCATGGCCCAGCCCGCGCGGCGTTTCTCGCCGGCGGCCGATGCCTGGCGCCGCTTCCGTCGCCACCGGCTGGCCTATGCCAGCCTCTGCGTGCTCGTGGCCCTGATCCTCGCGGTCGTCTTCGGCCCGATGGTCTGGCGCATGCCGATCAACGAGATCGATTTCGGCTCGAAGCTCGAAGGGCCGACCTTCGCCCATCCGCTGGGCACCGACGATCTCGGCCAGGATCTGCTGGCGCGCCTGCTCTATGGCGGGCGGATCTCGCTCGCCGTCGGCCTGGCGGCGATGGCCGTCGCGGTGTCCGTCGGCGTGCTGGTCGGCGCGCTCGCCGGCATGTCGAGCGGCCGCGTCGATGCCTTCCTGATGTGGATCACCGACCTGTTCCTGTCGCTGCCGCAGCTACCGCTCTTGCTGCTGGTGATCTACCTGTTCCGCGACAAGCTGAAGGCGATCGTCGGGCCGGAAGGTGGCACCTTCGTGCTGGTGATCGCGATCATCGGCGGCCTGCGCTGGATGCCGGTGGCACGACTGGTGCGCGCGCAGTTCCTGTCCTTGCGCGACAAGGAGTTCGTCGAGGCAGCGCGCGCGCTGGGCGCCTCCAAGATGCGCCAGGTGGTGCGGCACATCCTGCCCAATGCGCTGGGCCCGGTGATCGTCGCCGGCACGATCGACGTGGCGGCCGCGATCCTCGCCGAATCGACGCTCAGCTTCCTCGGCCTGGGCTTCCCGCCCGATACGCCGACCTGGGGCCGCGTGCTGTTCGACGCCAAGGACTATCTGGACATCGCGCCGCATTGGGCGCTGTTCCCCGGCGCGGCAATCTTCCTCGCGGTGCTTGCCATCAACTTCATCGGCGACGGCCTGCGCGACGCCCTCGATCCGCGTCGGGTGATTGGATGAACATGCCATTGGCGGAAGATGCGGGCGCAGCCGGACGGGAAGCGCCCCTTCTCGACATACGCGGACTGAAGACCTGGTTCACCACCGAGGGCGGCATGGTGCGCGCGGTGGACGGCATCAGCCTGCACATCGCCAAGGGCGAGACGCTCGCGGTGGTGGGCGAATCCGGCTGCGGCAAGACGGTCACGGCGCGCACGGTGATGAAGCTGATCGACATGCCGCCGGGCCGCATCGTCGAGGGCCAGGTGCTGTGGCGCGGCCGCGACCTGGTGCCGCTCGATTCGAAGGAGATGGACAAGATCCGCGCCCGCGAGATCGGCATGATCTTCCAGGAGCCGATGACCTCGCTCAACCCGGTCTACACCGTGGGCGACCAGATCGCCGAATCGCTGCGCCTGCACGAGCGGCTCTCGCGCAGGGCGGCGATGGAGGGCGCGGTCGAGATGCTGCGCCTGGTGCAGATCCCCAACGCGCCGCGCCGCGTCAACGACTACCCGCACCAGTTCTCCGGCGGCATGCGCCAGCGCGTGATGATCGCCATGGCGCTGGCCTGCAAGCCGCAGCTGCTGATCGCCGACGAGCCGACCACGGCGCTCGACGTCACCATCCAGGCGCAGATCCTCGAGCTGCTGGTCGACATGAAGTCGCGCTTCGGCATGTCGATCATGCTGATCACCCACGCCATGGGCGTGGTCGCCGAGACGGCGCAGCGCGTGGTGGTGATGTATGCCGGCAAGGTGGCCGAGGAAGCGCCGGTCGAGTCGCTGTTCGACAACCCGCGCCATCCCTACACGCAGGGCCTGATCCGCTCGATTCCACGCATCGATTCCAGCCAGCGCGGACACGAGCGGCTGGAGCAGATCCCGGGCAGCGTGCCCAGCCTGCTCAACCCGCCGCCGGGCTGCCGCTTCGCCGCGCGCTGCAAGTTCGCGCGCGCGCAATGCCTGGAGGGCCAGCCGCCGCTGATCGAGGTCGCGCCGGGCCACCGCGTCGCCTGCGTCCTCTATGAAGGGCAGGGGATCGACAGCGCAAAGGTCGCGGCATGAGCGAGCCCCTGCTGAAGGTCAAGGACCTCAAGAAGCACTTCGCGATCCGCGGCGGCGTGCTGTCGCGCGTGGTCGATCACGTGCACGCGGTCGACGGCGTGAGCCTGGAAGTGGCGCAGGGCGAGACGCTGGGCGTCGTGGGCGAGTCCGGCTGCGGCAAGTCGACGACCGGCCGCTGCATCCTGCGCCTGATCGAGCCGACCTCGGGCGAGATCTGGTTCCAGGGCCAGGACGTGCGCAAGATGGACGGCGAGAAGCTGCGCGCGCTGCGCCGCGACATGCAGATCATCTTCCAGGACCCGTATGCGTCGCTCAATCCGCGGCTGACCGTGGCCAGCATCATCGGCGAGGCGCTGCAGATCCACAACCTGGCGAAGAACAACAGGGAGATCGAGGCCCGCGTCGTCGAGCTGCTCGAGACGGTGGGCCTGCGCCCCGAGTACATGCATCGCTATCCGCACGAGTTCTCCGGCGGCCAGCGCCAGCGCATCGGCATCGCCCGTGCGCTCGCGGTCGAGCCCAAGCTGATCGTCTGCGACGAGCCGGTCTCGGCGCTCGACGTGTCGGTGCAGGCGCAGGTGATCAACCTGCTCGAGGATCTGCAGGAGAAGTTCGGCCTCACCTATCTCTTCATCGCCCACGATCTGAGCGTCGTGGAGCACATCAGCGACCGCGTCGCGGTGATGTATCTCGGCCGCGTGGTGGAGATCGCCACGGCGAAGGACATGTATGCGAACCCGAAGCACCCCTACACCGAGGCGCTGCTCTCGGCGGTGCCGATCCCCGATCCCAAGGCCAGGCGCAAGCGTATCGTGCTGCAGGGCGACGTACCCAACCCGATTCGTCCGCCCTCGGGGTGTCACTTCCATACGCGCTGCCCGATCGCCGTCGAGCGCTGCTCGAGGGACGTGCCGCACCTGAAGGAGACGGCGCAAGGCCACTGGGTATCGTGCCACCTCAGGAGCTGACCGGCCCGTCACGCGTGATGCGTTGCCCGCGGCCGCGCGTGGTCGCGCGGCGGCGCGGGATGGCCGTCGAGATCGGCGACGATCTCGTCCGGCGTCATGAACGGGAAACGCGCCCATAGATTGCTGGTCAGCAGGCGCCGATGCCAGTCGTCGCGACGTCCGGGGGGACAGACGGGCGTGCCG
>CAYNOF010000396.1:0-5487 GCA_964398335.1 uncultured Rhizobiaceae bacterium | reverse complement strand
CCGCCCTGCAACGGCACCATCTGGCCGTAATTGCCGGTGGCGCCACCGCGCACGCCCAGCGGCACGCGCAGTCGGGCGCAGGCGGCGGCGACGCGGATCACGTCCTCGACGCTGTGCGGCACGACGATCAGGTCGGCCGCCTTGCCGTCGAGCTCGCGCTTGAGGATCGGCGAGTACCAGTAGAAATCGCGGCTGCGCAGGCGCAGCTGGCCGGGATGATCGATCAGCTCCAGCCCGGCGAGTGCCTCGGCCACGGTGCTCATGCGTTGAGGCCGAGCAGGGGGTCGAGCTGGCGATAGTCGGGCAGCGACGTGTCGATCGCCCGCCCGCCGCGCAGCACGATGCGGTCGGCCTGCGATCGCGACAGCATCTCCGACATGAAGCGCGCCGACAGCAGCACTAGGTCGGCCGGGTCGCCGACCTTGAGGCGCCCGCGATCGGCGAGGCCCATGATTGCGGCCGGCACGGTGGTGAAGGCCGTCGGCCAGTCGCCGAATGGATGGTCGAGATGGGCGATGCGCGTGGCCTGCGTCATCACCTCCAGCATGTCGTGGTCGCCGAAGGCGTAGAACGGATCGCGGCAATTGTCCGAGGCGATCGACACCTCGACGCCGGCACCGCGCAATTCGTGCAGCAGGGTCACGCCGCGCCAGCGTGGCGTCTTCCCGCTGTCGCGGCCCTGCAGGTACATGTTGCACATCGGCAGGCTGACCACGGCGATGCCGGCATCGGCCACGGCGTCCAGCGTCTGCTTGACGAACGCGTCGGGCTGGACGGCCAGCGAGCAGCAATGGCCGCTCTGCAGCCGGCCCTTGAAGCCCAACTTCACCGCCATGCGGGCGATCTCGATCAGCGCCTTGGCGCCGCCATCGCCGCTTTCATCGACATGCAGGTCGAGATCGAGGTCGCGCTCGATCGCTAGCCGGAAGAAATGCTCGAGCAGGTCGTGGAAATCCGCCGGCAGGGCATCGTGCACGCCGCCGTTCAGCCGCGTGACGCAGCCCAGGACGCCGCCCGAATCGGCGACGATGTCGGCCAGTTGCGTGCCCTGCGGCTGGGCGAAGAAATCCATCGGCATGATGCTCGCAGCCTGCAGCTCGATGCGGCCGGCCCACGCGTCGCGCACGGCGCGGAACACCGGCCACGAGATCTCGGCCTGCGGCGCGTGCGAATCGAGATGGGTGCGCACCGCGACCGTGCCCTGCGCCCAGGCGCAGGCCAGGCCGAACTCCATGCGCGCGCGCACGTCCTCGGCCGTCCAGTGCGTGGAGCGGTCGTGCGAGGTCGCGGTGGCGGCGCCGAGGAAATTGCCCGTGGGATTGGCGGTACGCGGCCAGATATGGCCCTTGTCGAGATGGGTGTGGATGTCGACGAAGCCCGGCCACACCATCCCGCCGCGCAGATCGCTCGAGCCGATGGGTGCGCTGCCGGTCGGCGCGAGGCTGGCGATGCGGCCGTCGCGGATCTCGATATCGAGGCGCACCAGCCCCTCGAAATCGGGCTCGCCGACACGCTCGCCATCGACCAGGCAGGCCTGCGCGCGCGCATCGGACAGCCAGTAATGCGAGCGGTCGGGAAGATCGGTGAAGCCGCTGCGCCGCATGTCAGTTCTCCCGGCGCATGGCGCTTTCGTGCCAGCGCCGCAGCAGCAGGTGGGAAATCAGGCTGAGCACGAGGAAGATCAGGATGCCGGTGCCCGACACCATCACCAGGGCGGCGAACATGCGCGGGATCTTGAGCTGGTAGCCGGCTTCGAGGATGCGGAAGGCGAGGCCCGACGCGCTGCCGCCGGAGCCGGCGACGAATTCCGCGACCACGGCGCCGATCAATGCCAGCCCGCCGGAGATGCGCAGGCCGCCGAGGAAATACGGCAACGCCGCGGGCAGGCGCAGATGGCGCAGGGTCTGCCAGCGGTTGGCGCCATAGAGCTGGAACAGGTTGATGAGGTTGTGGTCGGCCGAGTTCAGCCCGAGGATGGTGTTCGACAGGATCGGGAAGAAGGCGACGATCCAGGCGCAGATCAGCAGCGACAGCAGCGTGTCGTTGACCCAGATGATGATCAGCGGCGCGATGGCCACGATCGGCGTCACCTGCAGGATGATGGCGTAGGGAAACAGCGACATCTCCAGCCACTTGGACTGGCTGAAGAGGACCGACAGCACGACGCCCAGCACGACCGCGGCGAGCAGCGCCAGCCCGGTGATCTGCAGCGTGATCAGCAGCGAGCCCGAGAGCGTGCCCCAGTCGACGATCAGCGTGCGGAAGATCCGCCATGGCCCGGGCAGGATGTACTGCGGGATCCCCGCCTGCCAGACGACGAATTCCCACAAGCCCAGCACCACGACGCCGATCGCCAGCGGCGCCAGGATCTTCTGCCAGGTGGCAACGGTGAGGAACAGCCAGCGCCGCTCCTCGACGATCTCGGGCAGCGCTGCGGCGTCGGTGCCGTCGGGCGTGCTCGCGCTCATGAGCCGATCGCCTCCAGCAGCTTGGCCGAGACGATTCGGCACGCGGCGGCATAGTCGGGCGAGGTGCGGAACGAGGCGTCGCGTGGGAACGGCGCGTCGATCGCGACGTCGGCGATGACGCGGCCCGGCCGGGCGGCCATCACCACGATGCGCTGCGAGAGGTAGACCGACTCGAAGACCGAGTGGGTGACGAACAGCACGGTGAAGCGCTGCCGCGCCCACAGCGCCAGGAGGTCGTCGTTGAGCTTCTGGCGGGTGATCTCGTCGAGCGCGGCGAACGGCTCGTCCATCAGCAGGATCTTGGGCTCGGTGACCAATGCCCGCGCGATCGACACGCGCATCTTCATGCCGCCGGACAATTCGCGGGGATAGGCCCTCAGGAACGCGCCCAGCCCGACATTCGCCAACGCCGCCTCGGCGCGCGAAGCAGCTTCCTTCTTAGGCACGCGCTTGAGGGTGAGCGGCAGCATGACGTTGCTGAGCGCCGTGGCCCACGGCATCAGCGTGGCTTCCTGGAAGACGAAGCCGACATCGCGCAGCGGTCGTCCCTGCGAATCGTGGCTGGTCGTCGGCCATTCGATGCGCCCGGCGCTGGGATCGCCGAGACCGGCGATCATGCGCAGCAGGGTGGACTTGCCGCAGCCCGAGGGTCCGAGCAGGCTCACGAGCTCGCCGGCGCGCAGATCGAGATCGACGCCGGTGACCGCCAGCGTGCCGCTGGAGAAGCGCTTGGCGACGCCGCGGATCTCCAGCACCGGCCGACCGCGTTGTGTCTCCACGACGGGCCCGGCGACGGTTCGGACCGCGCGGATCATCACGCCTTGCCGACCCCCTTGTTGACGAATTCCAGGGAGTAGGCCTTTTTCGGATCGACGCCCTTGGGCAACACGCCGACATCGGCCATCGAATTGTAGAAGCGTGCCCAGCGGGCGTCGGTCATGGCGCCGACGCCGAGGCTCAGCGCGTCACCGGACATGAC
Organism: uncultured Rhizobiaceae bacterium; assembly: GCA_964398335.1. GTDB lineage: Bacteria > Pseudomonadota > Alphaproteobacteria > Reyranellales > Reyranellaceae > JAFAZJ01. The sequence continues at coordinate 2,040 of CAYNOF010000396.1, read as the reverse complement.
GATGCCCTTCTCGTTCATGACCTTGATCGCGTAGGCGATCTTGTCGTCGGTCATGTCGGGGTTGTCCTTCTTGATCAGCGCGTTCGCCGCCTCGATCTCCGGCCCGCCCTTGAGGTACTGCGCCCAGCCTTCGAGGCTGGCGGTGACGAAGCGCTGCACCACGTCCTTCTTCTCGCTCGCCAGCTTCCGCGAGGTGGTGATCGTGGTGTTGTAATTCTCGAAGCCCGCCTCGGAGATCAGCATCGGCACCGGGTCGGCGCCGGCCTGGCGCATGGCATAGGGTTCGGAGGAGAGGAAGCCCTGCTGCACCAGGTTCTTGTCGGCGAGGAACGGCGCGAGATTGAAGGTGTAGGGCTTCATCTGCTCGTCGACGTAGCCGTACTTGGCCTTGAGGAACGGCCAGTAGCTGACGCGGCCGCCGGCGCCGATCAGGATGGTCCTGCCCTTGAGCTTGTCGATGCTGTCGGCGCCGGTCCCGGCATGGGAGATCAGCACCTGCGGGTCCTTCTGGAAGATGGCGGCGATGCAGAAGAAGGGCAGATCCTCCTTGGCGTAGTTCAGCGACTCCAGACCGCTCGACATCACCATGTCGACGCGGCCGCCCATCAGCAGTTGCGACAGGCTGATCTGCGGGCCGCCCATGCGCAGGTCGCACTCGATGCCGTACTTCTTGTAAAGGCCGGCGGCGACCGCCTGATAGAAGCCACCATGCTCAGCCTGGGCGCGCCAGCTCGTCTGGTAGCTTACCTTGTCCAAAACTTGGGCACTCGCGGTCTGGCCCGGCAGTTTCACCAGCACCGACCCCGCAGCGGCACCGGCCAACCCCAAGGTGGCGCGCCGGGAAAGGCGATATCGCGTCATGGTCATCGTCGTTCCTCACCTGTGGTAAGGGGCGAGCCGCAAATGCTGTGCCAGCGTCTTGGTGCAGGTCGTGCCTAGTTCTTGTGCAGAGGCCCTTCGCGCAGCGCGGACAGCGGGTAGCGGTGGATCTCGTCCAGCAGCTTGGCGAAGCGAACGGCCGCATGCTCGACCAGCTTCTTGCCGCGTTCCGCGTCGGCATCGGAGGCATCGCCGCAGGCACCGGGCAGGCTGAGGTCCTGGGTTTCCCAACCGAAGCCGATGCTGCCTTCGGGCGTCAGGATCTCGTACTCGCCTTCCATGTCGGCCGAGCGCGGCCGGAAATTCGCCAGCTCGGCGTGGCGCACCAGGTCGGGACGCAGGTGCATCATGATCGAGGTCTCGACCGAGCCGCCGTGGATGCCGTGCTTCAGCTCGCTGGCGGGAAACAGCCCCGGCGGCCGGCCGAACGAATAGGTGCTGCAGGTCACGACGAACATGTTGCGCCGCACCCTGAGGTCGCGCGCGACGATATCGGCGATCTGCGGCTGGCCACCATGACTGTTGAACAGCACGAACTTGCGCACCCCGGCGCGCGCCACGCTCTCGCCGATCTCGGTCCACAGGCGGATCAGCGTCTCGGCCGACAGGGTGAGCGTGCCGGGATAGGAGATGTGCTCGTTCGACTTGCCGATCGGCATCGCCGGCAGAACGGTCACCGGCAGGTGGGGTGGCACCAGCTCCATCGCGAGCGCCAGGATCCCCCGGTTGATCGCGGTGTCGACCTCGACCGGCAGATGCGGACCGTGCTGCTCGATCGCCGCCACCGGCAGGATGGCGATCACTTGGGACATGTCGGTCTGCTGGAAGTCCTTGGTCGTCATCTCGACCCACTGGCGTCGCAACTGACCAACCATCGGGATCCTCCGCTGTCGTCGGCAAAGTCCGCTCTGCAAGCGGCTTGCCACCATCTGGCCGTTCCGATCATCACCGCTGAACGCCTGTGGCCTCGATGATTTCCGCCATCGGAAAGAGGCACGGCGCGGTCTCGCATGACGCCGATTCATGACGCGGCAAGATTCATGTTCTGGAAAACGCAGGCTTCCTGTGCCACCGATATGTCGAAATCGTTGGAGGTGTGCCATGGCCCAGCTCGAAAACGCCGAGAAGCACGTCGCGCCGCACACGCAGCCCGCTTCATCC
>CAYNOF010000395.1:0-6968 GCA_964398335.1 uncultured Rhizobiaceae bacterium | reverse complement strand
CGCCCTTCAGGCCATGCGGCGCGCGCGCATGGATCATGCCGCCGTCGAGCTCGATGGCGGCACCCCTCGCGCGCAGGCCGGCGATATGGAAGTCGATGCCGCGCAGGCCGATGGCGTCGCCGCCGGGCAGCGGCAGGCTGGCCTCGCCGCAGCGCGCCAGCACCGCGCCCAGCAGCAGGACCGAGGCGCGCATGCGTGCCACCAGCTCGCGGTCGATGTTCTCGGCGTGGACGCGGTCGGCGCAGAGGGTGAGCGACAGGCCGGACCAGCTCAAATTCGCGCCCATCCGCTGCAGCAGCGCCGACAGCACCGCGACATCGAGATTGGCCGGCAGGTTGTGCAGGGTCACGAGATGCGGCGTCAGCAGGGCGGACACCATCAGCGGCAGGGCCGCGTTCTTGGCGCCGCTGATCGGATACGTGCCGACCAGCGGGCGACCGCCGCGGATCAGCAGCGCGCGGCCGCTGTCGGGCTTCCACCACGGCGCGGAGATCTGCAATGCGTTCATCCTGGACATGATACTCCAGCCGCGACGGCGCGTCGCTTGACCCGACGCAGCCGACATGAGAGAAGCACGCCGCTGCCACAGCAGCCTTGAGCATTCAGCCGCGTGAACACCGACATCGATCGGCCGTCCAGCTGGATACAAACAATCAAGAAGCCAGCCGCCTGTCACGCAGGGCGTCTATCGAAAGTTCCACCGGAACGAGCCGCGCCGACTGAATCGGTCGCGCCGGCCGGTGGTCGCGTTTGAGAAAGTACATTTAGTGACGAACTTCACCGACCTTGGTCTCGCCGAGCCGCTGCTGCGCGCGTTGGCCACCGAGGGCTACACCACGCCGACGCCGATCCAGGCGCAGGCCATTCCCCATGTCGCCGCCGGCCGCGACCTCCTGGGCATCGCCCAGACCGGCACCGGCAAGACCGCCGCCTTCGCGCTGCCGATCCTGCATCGCCTCGCCGGCGCGCCCAAGCGCGCGCCGCGCGGCGGTTGCCGCGCGCTGATCCTCAGCCCGACGCGCGAGCTGGCCAGCCAGATCGCCGACAGCTTCCGCGCCTACGGCCGTTTCCTGAACATGTCGGTCGCCGTGATCTTCGGCGGCGTCGGCTATGGCGGACAGGTGCGCGCGCTGCAGGGCGGCGTCGACATCCTGGTCGCCACGCCCGGCCGCCTGATCGACCATCTCGAGCAGCGCACCGCGCGGCTCGACCTGGTCGAGATCTTCGTGCTCGACGAGGCCGACCAGATGCTCGATCTCGGCTTCATCAAGCCGATCCGCCACCTGGTGCGCTGCCTGCCCTCCAAGCGGCAGAACCTGTTCTTCTCGGCCACCATGCCGAAGGAGATCGGCCTGCTCGCCGATGAGCTCTTGAAGGACCCGGCGCGCGTCGCCGTCACGCCGGTCGCCACGACCGTCGAGAAGGTCGAGCAGCGCGTGATCCTGCTGGAGACGGCGCAGAAGCGCGAGATGCTGGTCGAGCTGCTCGGCGATCCGACGATGGAACGCGTGCTGGTCTTCACCCGCACCAAGCACGGCGCCGACAAGGTCGTGCGCTACCTCGCGGCCGCCGGCATCGAGTCCGCGGCGATCCACGGCAACAAGAGCCAGGGCCAGCGCGAGCGCGCGCTGGGCGGTTTCCGCGACGGCTCCTGCCGCGCGCTGATCGCCACCGACATCGCCGCCCGCGGCATCGACGTCGAGGGTGTGACGCATGTCGTGAACTTCGACCTGCCGAACATCCCCGAGAGCTACGTGCACCGCATCGGCCGCACGGCGCGCGCCGGCGCCGCCGGCATCGCGATCTCGTTCTGCGACCACGAGGAGCGCGCCTATCTGCGCGACATCGAGCGCACCATCCGCATGACCATCGCACGCACCGACCGCAGCGGCGCGCCGGTGGTGGCGCCGGAGCCCGGGGCTCGCGAGCAGGCCCAGCGCCCGCCGCAGCACAAGCGGCCGCAGCAACAGCACCAGAAGCGGCGCCATGGCGGCGACAGTCATCAGGGCAAGAGTGGCCATCCGCATCAGCACGGCCGCAAGCACGGCCGGCCCGAGCGCCAGGATGGGTCACACCAGCACGGCCACAAGCATGGCCGGTCCGAGCGTCAGGACGCGCCGCGTGAGCAGCAGGCGCACGGCCAGGCGCACGTCGAGCGCCGCCGCGAAGGCGGTCAGGCGCTGAGCGGCATGAGCTTCATGCGCCGCGAGGATCGTCAGCGCTTCGCCGGTCGTCCGCGCTGACGCTTCGCCACCGGCTTGGCCGGAGGCTTTGCCGGCGGCTTGGGCGGCGGCGGTTCGGGCTTCATGCGATAGCCCGGGATCGCCGCCAGGATCGTCTTGACCGGATCGCGCGGCGGGCCTTCGAGCACGAAACGCGCATGCCGCTCGATGGTCCCTGACGCCACGAACATCGCGATGCCGTGCGCGAAGCTCGCGGGCAACGACAGGATGCTGGCGATGCGGCGCTTCGCCAGCAGGTCGCGCAGCTTCGCCTGGTTGGCGGCCGTCGACTCCGTGTAGAAGCTGGCGAGGCAGGCACGCCGACGTGCTCCCGCGAACCAGGCCGCGATCTTTTCCTGCTCGTCGTAGCGCGAATCGATCAGCACGCCGATGTGGATACGATGAGACGCGCCAACACGAGCCAGCACGTAGGCGGCAGGTTTGTAGCCGCCGCTGAACGCCACGAGCATCACAGGCGCCAGATTGAAGACGCCTGACAGGCGGCGCAAATCGGCGCCCTGGGGCGTCAGCAGGCGCGCCAGCTTCGTGGCGGCTTCGTCGACGAAGCGTGCGAAGGCCCCGGGGCGCCAGAACTTGCCCGGGCTGGAGTCCGCCGCGTCGTAGGCGAATTGCGGCGCCACCAGCACCGCGTTGGCCCCGGACTCGGCGATCTGTCGCGGCAGGTCCGCTTCCGTCACCGTGCGTTCGATGACCGAGCCGTGGCCGTGGAAGAACATCACGATCAGCGCCGGCCGGCGTGGATCAAAGCCAGCCGGCACGTACAGCAACGTACGATCGTCGCTGTAGGTGATCTGCTCCATCAGCACGTCACCCGAGGGCGTGCGATGGCCGCGCCGTTTCAGCGCGTCGATCACGTCGTAGAACGGCGTGCGGCCGTCTTCGCCCGGGCCGGTGTAGGGAAACGGCGCAGAGCCGAAGGACTGCACGCGGGTGACCGGCGACTTCACGATCGCCAGGGGGTCGGCGGGCGGTGCCTTCACGACCGGTGGCTTGGCGGGTGCGGGCGCCGTCGGCGGCTTGCCGGGCGGCGGCTTCAGGTATTGCGCGAAGGCGCGCGCCGCGCCGCCGCCGGCAAGCAGGCCGGCGGCCGCCGCGATCAGCGCGCGTCGCGTGCGCGCCGTCATGGCGTCAGGCGAGCGCCGGCCGCCCGGGCAGCGGCAGCAGCACGCGGTAAAAGGCCGGCAACGCCACGACATAGGCGATGGCACCCACCAGCACGACGGCCGGCAGGCCGAACGAGGTGGCGATGATCGGCACCAGCGCGGCGCCCAGCACCGAGAAGCTGCCGTTGATGCCCCAGGCCCACAGGAACATGTGATCCTTCCCGAGCCGGCCCAAGGTGGTCATCGCCGTCGGCATCGGGAAGCCCATCAGAAAGGCGGGCGGGAAGATCAGCGCCAGGCAGGCGACGATGCGCAGCACGTAGGGCCAGGTGCCGATCACGTCGAGCACCGGGTCGAGCAGGAAGGCGTAGGCGGCGAGGATCGCGCCGATGCCGAGGAACACCCTGGGCATCACCGTGCGCGCGCGATCGAGGAAGCGCTCCGAGACGAAGCTGCCGAGACCGGAGAACACCAGCATGCCGGTGATCAGCACCGAGGCGGAGACCGTCGGGTTGCTCAGCGCCAGGATGAAATGGCTGATCATGCCGACCTCGACGATGATGTAGCCCAGCCCCAGGCACAGGAAGTAGATCACGGTGCCGAACTTGCCGGGGTAGCGGCTGAAGATCGTGCGCCAGCCGAACACGACAGGGAACAGCACCAGCGACAGCGCCGCGATCGCGGCGATGCCGAGCGTCGCCCACAGGAGCAGGTAGCCCCATTCGTCCTGCACCGTCTCGAGCCGGTCGGTGAAGGCCCAGAGGTCCTTCACCTTGATGTAGGCGGCGAAGTACGGCTGGTGATTGGTCAGCACGCGGGTGTCGAAGACGTACTCGTCGGCGATCTTGTCCCAGCCGCCGTTGATGAGGTGCTGCCAGGCGATGCGGCCCATGATCGTTGCCGGCACGACCGGCGGCTTGTCGGGATCGGCGGCCGGCGTGGGCTCCGGCTCCTTGCCCTCGGGATCGCCCTGCGAGCCGTCGCCGAAGAACTGGTCGCGGTAGCCCTTGAGCGTCTCGGCGCGCGGGCCGTCGTCGTAGGCGATGCCGGGGTAATAGATCTCGTCGAACGACATCAGCCGGGAGTGATGGCGCAGCGCCTCGATCTCCTGGGGCGTGAAGTCGCCGCGCTTGTAGAGCACGGTCGCGGTCGACAGATACGTCGAGACGGCGAAGAAGCGGCCCGTCACCTCGCCGCCGTCGATGTCGCGCGCCGCGGCCACCATGGTGGCGTAGAGCTTCAGCACCGATTTCGGCGGCTCTTCCTTGTTCCAGAGCGTCACAGACAGCAAGCCGCCGGGCTTCAGCACGCGCATGTAGTTGCGCATCGCCTCGCGCGTGTAACCGAACTTCTCGATGATCGGGAAGCCGCCGGGTGAGGACAGGCCGGCCGAGTCGGCGAGGCTGAGATCGACGACGTCGAAGCGCTGCGTCGTGCCGGCGGCGTAGAGGCGGCCGTCGTAGTCGATCACCTCGACGCCCTTCTCGCGCAGGATATCGCTGGTGAAGGAGCGCAGCGGCGTGTCGCCGAGGAAAGCGCGCAGCAGCATCGGGTTGCCCTCGGCCACCGTCACGCGCTTGGCGCCCGAGCGCAGCGCCACTTTGGTCGAGATGCCGCCGCCGAACTGCACGACGAAGACGTCGGGGTCCTTCTTCAGGACGAAGGGGTAGTACATCGGCAGGAAGCGGAAATAGCCGATCTCGTCCGGCGGCAGGTCCTTCATCACGCCGATCGGGCCTTCGCTGTCGAGGTAGAGGCCGAGATAGGCGTTGCTCGGCATCTTCGGCAGGTTGAAGCCGGCGTTGTCGCTCAGCCCCGGCGCGAAATGCAGGTAGGAGGAGGAATAGACCTCCATGAAGCCGAAGGGCGAGGTCGTCATGTAGACGCGCTGCGCATCCGGGAAATTGCGCGCGTAGGACACGCCCTTGTAGTCGGAGACGTAGAGCTTGGGGATGCCCAGCGCCGACGGCAGCACGAAGTGCGCGTCGACCGAGAGCGCGGCGACGATCACCGACAGCACGATGCCGCGATTGTCTCGCACGGCGAAGAACCACAGCACCGAGCCGACCAGCCACAGCGCCAGCGGCGCCACCACCAGGTCCTCGGGCGTGAACACGTACATCGCCAGCAGGAACATCAGGCCGCAGCCGCCCGAGCCGGCGAGATCGGCGAAGTAGACGCGGTTGAAGGTCTTCTGCGCCTTGAGGAAGACGATGCCGAGATAGAAGGCGCCGCAGAGGAACGGCAGGAAGTAGAGGATGAAGTTGGCGAACAGCCGCCACTTCTGCATCGGGTCGGAAACCAGGAAGATGGCGTTGAACGGCACCATCTGCGCCACCAGGCTCGAGGCCACCATCATCGGCCCGAACAGCAGCAGCGCCACCGTCACCGTGCCGCGCCAGTGGCGCTCGAACCAGCCCTTGCCGACGCACATGATGGCGCTGGTCAGGCCGAAGCCGAACATCGCGAGGCTGACCACCAGCGAGCCGAAATGCGCCCAGCTGCCGACCGAGAACAGCCGCATGATGCCGATCTGCAGGGCGATGATGCTGCCGGCCACCAGGCCGACCGACAGGTAGAAGCTGAGCGAAGGCCGGGTGTCGAAATCGACCTCGGCATACGAACGGGCGGCGCTGGCCATTATCTGGAGATCCGTCGTGTCTTGGTTGGCCGGCTTGGGCGCCGGCTCGAGGGGGAGAACTACAATGCGAAAGCCCCCGCCACCGTCGGCAACGGCGCGGGGGCTCGCAGCATCGGCTCAGGCGTCAGCGGTTGTGCGAGCCCGTGATCTTGCCGTCGACCAGCTTGGTGAACGGCACGAAGGGCACGATCTTGCCGCCGTAGATGTCCTCGCGGGTCATCGTCGTGGTGCCGTCCTGGGCCTGCTGCTTGATCATCTTGATCACGCGCTGCGCGCCCGGCGGGCCGACGGGGATGACGATGATGCCGCCCGGCTTGAGCTGCTTGAGCAGCTCCGGCGGCACGTGGTCGATGCCGCAGGTGACGATGATCTTGTCGAACGGCGCCTGCTCGGGCCAGCCGTAATAGCCGTCGGCCTGCTTGGTGTTGATGTTCTTGAACTCGGTGTAGCCCTGCGCGATCGCCTTGTCGTAGACGCCGCGCGTGCGCTCGGCCAGCGGCGCGATGATCTCGATCGTGTACACCTTGTCGGTGAGGTACGACAGGATGCCCGACTGGGTGCCCGAGCCGGTGCCGATCTCCAGCACCTTCTCGCCCGGCTTCACGTCGAGCACGTCGGTCATGCGGCTCTGCAGGTGCGGGCCGGACATGGTGACGCCGTAGCCCATGTCGAGAAAGGCGTGCTCGTAGCCGCGCTCGCGCACCGGCGGGTTGCCGGCGGCAAAGACCTCGCGCGGAGTCAGCAGGAAGGCGCGCCGCATCTTGTCGGTCTTGATGTCGCCGACGCGCACCGCCGCGACATAGCGGTCCCAGCGCTGGCCGAGCCACTTCTCGCTCTCGCCGCGATTGGCCTTCATCCAGGCGATGTAGCTGTCGCGGTTGAGCGTTTCAGGGTTGGGCAGCTGGGCGGGGGTGACGGCCTTGATCTGCTGCGCCATGGCAGCGCCTGCGACGGTGAGCGCAACACGCGCCACCGCGATTG
>CAYNOF010000394.1:0-5339 GCA_964398335.1 uncultured Rhizobiaceae bacterium | reverse complement strand
GCGAGCAGCGCGCCGAAGAGGTAGCCGGCGAGATTGGCGGCGGCGAGGTACGATGCCTCGGCCGGCGAGAACCAGCCGGCGGCGATCAGCACCGGGATCAGCGGCGTGTAGGCGAAGCGCCCCAGGCCGTTGCCGATGAAGGTCGCGGCCAGCCCGCCGCTTGCGACGCGCCAGCCGTTCATCTGGAACACGATGCGGACAGGTTGGGCTTCCTGTCATCCAGAGCGCAGCGAGGGATCTCGGATGCGCCTGGATCCCTCGCTGCGCTCTGGATGACAGCAGTGATTCGTCATGCCTAGTCCGCGCGCGACGGCGGCAGCGATCGCAGGTAGGCGATCAGCGCCGCCATGTCGTCCCTGGCGATGCCGGCGTAGTAGGGGAATGCCATCGGCGGGAAGAGTCTGTGGCCGTCCCTGGACACGCCGGTGCGGATCGCCCGCTCGAGCTGCGCGTCGCTCCAGTCGGCCATGCCGTGCGGCGTGATGTTGGCCGAGACCGAGACTCCCCACGGCCCGCTGAAGGGCCGGCCGCCGGCGCCGAGCTTCGTCAGGTCGAACATGTTGTCGGGCCGCAGAGGCGTGTGGCAGTCGAGGCAGTGGCCGAGCGGGCCGGCGAGATAGGCGCCGTAGGCCAGCGTGTCGCTGCGCGGCGGCGCCTTGATCTCGCCCACCGGCGGTCCCCAGCTCGGCGGCAACGGCATGCGGTAGACCGATTTCTGCGTCACCGCGTTGCGCACCGGCTTCACCGAGCGCAGGTAGGCGACCATCGCGCGCACGTCGTCGTCGGCGAGCTGGCGGTAGAAGAAGAACGGCATCGGCGGGCCGATCAGCGAGCCGTCGGGCCGCTTGCCCTCGCGGATGGCGAGGAAGATCTGCGCGTCGGTCCACTTGCCGATGCCGGTCTCGCTGTCGGGCGTGATGTTGGGCGCCACCGCCGTGAAGGGCTGCTCGTCGATCACGAAGCCGCCGGCCAGCGCCATGTTGGGCAGGTCGCCCTGCGGTCCCTTGGGCGTATGGCAGTTGCCGCAGCCGACGATGCTCTCGACCAGGTAGCGCCCGCGCTCGACATTGCCCGCCGTCTGCGCCGACGCGACGCCCACCGCGGCCAGCCACAGCGCGGCCGCCAGCACTCCCCTCAGCATTGTCTGTCCCCCAAAGCTCGCGTTCTTGCTTGCTGCGTCGCCGTTCCGCCAGCGGATGCGGCGCGGACTATACAGCTTGTCGCTGCCCCTGACGCTGGGCATCGTAGCGCCACCAACGGAGGAAATGCGATGAGCACGGCACTGGAGCTGCGGTCGAAGATCAGCAAGAGCGGCGAGCTGGAACTGTCGCTGGCCAAGGTGGCGATTGCCGAGCCGGGGCCCGAGCAGGTCGTGGTCAAGATCGAGGCGACGCCGATCAATCCGTCGGATCTCGGTCTGCTGATCGGCCCGGCCGACATGGGCCAGGCGACCGCGTCGGGCAGCGGCGCCGACATCGTCGTGAAGGGCAAGGTGTCGGAGCAGGCGCTGCCGTTCCTCGCCGCGCGGCTCGACCAGTCGATGACCGTGGGCAACGAGGGCGCCGGCACGGTCGTGAAGGCGGGCGTGTCGGAAGCGGCGCAGGCGCTCCTGGGCAAGACGGTGTCGATGGTCGGCGGCTCGATGTACGCGCAGTACCGCCTGATCAAGGCGGTCGAGTGCCAGGTGCTGCCCGAGGGCACCACCGCGGCCGAGGGCGCGTCGTGGTTCGTCAACCCGCTCACGGCCCTGGGCATGACCGAGACGATGAAGCGCGAGAACCACAAGGCGCTGGTGCATACGGCGGCGGCGTCGAATCTCGGGCAGATGCTGAACAAGATCTGCCTCAAGGACGGCATCGGCCTGGTGAACATCGTGCGCAGCGCCGAGCAGGCCAGGCTGCTGCGCGGCATCGGCGCCAAGCACGTCGTCGATTCGAGCCTGCCCAGCTTCATGGACGATCTCGTGCAGGCGCTGGTCGAGACCGGCGCCACCATCGCCTTCGACGCCATCGGCGGCGGCAGGCTCGCCGGCCAGATCCTCACGGCGATGGAGCTGGCGATCCAGAAGAGCGCCAAGGAGTACAGCCGCTACGGCTCCAACGTGCACAAGCAGGTCTATGTCTACGGCAGCCTCAACACCGGGCCGATGGAGATCACGCGCAATTTCGGCACGGCGTGGGGCGTCGGCGGCTGGCTGCTCACCCCGTTCCTGCAGAAGATCGGCCGGCCCGAGCAGCTGCGCCTGCGCCAGCGCGTGGTGTCGGAGCTGAAGACGACCTTCGCCAGCCACTACACCAAGACGGTGTCGCTGCCCGAAGCCCTGCAACTCGACAACCTGCGCACCTACAGCAAGCGCGCGACGGGCGAGAAGTACCTCATCAACCCGAACAAGGCCTGAGCCATGCGCCTGCCCAACAAGATCGGCATCGTCACCGCCGCCGGCTCGGGCATGGGCCGGGCCGGCGCGATCAGGTTCGCCAGCGAAGGCGCGAAGGTCGGTGTCGTCGACATCGACCAGGCCGCCGTCGACGCCGTGGTGAAGGAGATCGAGGCCGCGGGCGGCAAGGCGATCGGCATCGCCTGCGATTTGCGCCAGGACGACAACGCGCGGCGCATCGTGCGCGAGACGGCCAAGGCGTTCGGCGGCCTCGACTTCGTGTGGAACCATCTCGGCCATCCCGGGCCGGCCTCGGTCGAGGGCATGGACTGGAAGGATTTCGACCTCGCCGTCGACCTCAACCTGCGCTCGCAGATCGTCACCACGGAAGCCGCGCTGCCCGAGATCAAGGCGCGCGGCGGTGGCGGCAGCCTGTTGTTCACCGCCTCGACCTCGGGCCTGCAGGGCTCGGTGTTCAGCCCGATCTACTCGGCGGTGAAGTTCGGCGTCGTCGGCTTCGTGCGCGCGCTGGCCAAGCGGGTGGCGAAGGACGGCGTGCGGGTCAACGCGATCTGCCCCGGCTCGGTCGACACGCCGATGCTGCGCGTTTTCGTGGCGCGGCCCGACCAGCAGAGCACGCAGGGCCGCGATCCCGAGGAACTGGTGAAATTGCGCGCCGGCGCCAACGCGATGGGCCGGCCGGCGCGGCCGGAGGAGATCGCCAACGCCGCGCTGTTCCTGCTGTCCGACGAAGCGAGCTTCATCACCGGCGCCGCCCTGCCAGTGGATGGTGGCACGACGGCGTAGCATCACCTCGACAGCATCTCCGTCGCCAGCTCGGTCCATTCCTCCTCGAGCGAGAGCCTGGACACCGGGCGGCCGGCGCGGCGGTACCAGCCGCCGGCGTTGCTCATGTCGCCTTCCTGGCGATGCAGGTGGGCGTGCACCACGTCGCAATCGGCCTCGCCTTCGTGGCCCTGCACGGTTTCATGCGCCTTGTTCCAGTCGCCGTGGCGGACCCACCACAGCGCCGTCAGCGCCGGGCCGACATCGGCGGGCGGCGCGTCGGCCGATGTGCTGGTGCGGAAGGTGTCGAGCGTGGTCATGGGCTACTCCTTCAGCAGGATGGGCAGCGCCTGGTGGTACGCGACCTCGGCGCGTGCCTTGAGCTCGGGCAGGGTGCAGCTGCCGATCGGGTGCTGCACCGTGAGGAAGGGATAGTCGGGCAGGCCGAGCACGCGCGCGATGTTGCGCGCCGTGACCTCGAACGGCGTGGTGCACAGCACCACCGCCCGCTTGCCCATCTGCTCGAAAGTGATTCCGTCGTGCAGACTGCACGTTGAGCAGGACCCTCAATCGCCCAGGCCGGTGATGAGGAAATCCACCTCCTGTGCGACTGACGTGAGCGTGTTGCCCGGCGCCGGCGCGCTGGCGTTCTTCTTCGATGCGAGCTTCTGCACGGTGCAGCCGTGGCGCTCGACGAACAGCGCCGCGACCTCGTTCAGCATCTCGACGGCGTTGAGCTTGCCGTTCTCGAGGATGCCGATGCGCATGCCGTCGATCTTCGAGAGAACCGGCGCGCGCACCGCCTGGCGCTTGGGCGTCGTCGACATCGGGGAATAGAGCTGCATGGGCTTAGCTCCTCACGGTGATCGGCTTGTGCTGCATGATCGAGCCGCGGCCGCGGCTCCACGAGGGCAGGAAGCAGGAATGCCCGCCGGCATCGCCGCCGCCCATGGTGATCAGGATGTCCTGCGGGTTGAGCCCGCGATGCACGAAGCCGGCTTCCGCCAGCCGGTGCGCGGCCTCGCCGTGCTGCGTGTCGTACTCGCGGTCGCGGTACTTGCCGACGCTCTTCATGCCCTCGACCGAGCGCTTGGCCTGGGTGAACAGGTAGTCCTGCGTGCGCTCGCGCGACCAGCCGGCGTCGCCGATGATCTGCATGTGCTCGGGCGCCAGGATCACCACGCTCTGGCCGAGCGTGATGCAGCCGTAATTGGCCATGGCGTCGGCGACCGAGCCCAGCACCTGCTCGGGCGTGTTGCCGCCGTGGTTCTCGACGTTGCAGAAGCCGCCGGCGGCGTAGCAGGTGACGCTCGACGTGCCCTTGGGATAGCCCTGCGCCTCGCACAGCAGCGGCCAGGGATTGCCGCGCGCGCGTTCGGCGACGCACAGGCTGTACTTGCCGGGATTGCCCTGCGTCGACTTGTCGGAGATGCCCGGCAGCATCTGGAACACGTTGCGCAGGATCAGCCTGACCGCCCGGCCGATCGTGGCGTTGGCGCGATTGCCCGGGCCGAACAGGTTGACGTCGCTGTTCATGCCGATGGCGTCGGCATAGGGCCCGCTGACGATCAGCAGCGGCGCCGAGCCGCCGGTGCTGGCGGTCGAGCCGTGGAAGTTGAAGCCCTCCTGGTCCATCGCCTCGTAGGCGGCGACCAGCACCGGGAAATGTTCCGGCAGGCAGCCCGCCATGACGGCGTTGACCGCGGCGGCGTGCAGCGACAGGTCCAGCCCGGTCGCCGGATGCCGGCAGATCACGGTCTGCGGCGGCCGCGCGTCGGCTTCGAGCATCGCCTTCACGCGATCGACCACCGGCGGCACGACGGGCAGGCCGTCGGTCCAGCCCTGCTCGTAGCACCAGTCGATGGCGGCGAGCAGGTCGTCGGGCACCTCGTGGATGCGGGGCGCGGCCATGGCCATGCCGGGGGCTCCTCTATTCCAGCCTGATGCCGAGCTGCTTGATCAGCACGCCGTACTTCTCGACCTCGCCGGGCAGCATAGCCTTGAATTCGGCCGGCGTGTTGAACACGACCTCCGAGCCGTCGCTGCCCAGCTTTGCGCGGAACGCGGGCTCCGCCGCCGCGTCTCGCAGCACGGCGTAGAGCCGCTCGACGATCTCGGGCGGCGTGCCGGCGGGTGCCGCCAGCGCCAGCCAGGCGTCCTGGCTGAAGCCGGTGGG
>CAYNOF010000393.1:0-2785 GCA_964398335.1 uncultured Rhizobiaceae bacterium | reverse complement strand
CTTGTTCTGCATGCGGGCCGCAATTGCCAACGTCTTGCCGCCGGCGCCGGCGCAGTAATCGACCACCTGCATGCCCGGCTCGGCACCGACCAGCAGCGCCACGAGCTGCGAGCCCTCGTCCTGGACCTCGACCAGCCCGTCCTTGAAGGCCGGCGTCGTCACCACCGATTGCCGCGCCTTCAGCCGCAGGCCCAGCGGCGAGAGCGCGGTGTCGAGCGTCTCGACCTCCTCGGCCTTGAGCGCCTGGCGCGCCCGCTCGCGGTCGGCCTTCAGCGGATTGACCCGCAGGTCGACCGGCGCGGTCTCGGCCAGCGCCGCGACCTCGGGCTCGAAGCGCGCGCCGAAGGCTTCCTCGAAATAGGGCTCGATCCAGCCCGGGATGTTCAGCCGCACCGCGCGCGGCTGCGCCGGGTGGTCGTAGGTATGGCCCTCCAGCCGGGTGAGCACGTCGCGCTCGGCCGGCGCCAGCGAGGCCGGGCGATAGCGGCCGGTGTCGATCGCATGCTCGAGCTGGCTCACGCGCCAGCCATCGTGCAGCAGCACGTCGACGAAGACGCGCAGGCGCGGCGAGACCGGCAGCTCGGACCTGGCGCGCGCCAGCCACCACTCGATCTGCGCCCGCCTTCGCAGCACGCCATAGACCCGCTCGGTGATCGAGCGGCGGTCGCCGCCGCCGATATAGCGCCGGCCGCGCAGGAACTCGCCGACCACGGCGTCGGCCGGCTTGCGCGGATGGGCGAGAATCTCGGCCAGGGCCTCGATCGCCGTGCCGATGCGGGCGCCGGGAGTCATCGGCTCGTCGTCCCGAGCGACGCGCAGGGGCCGCGGACGGCCCCCGGGGCGACGGGGTGCGATGCTGTCGCAGGGGGCAGAGGTTGGGTGCTCATGGTAAGTTGGCGCTCTAGTTCCACCCGCGGACGCGGAAGTCAATCGATGCCCAAACCCGGCAGGACAAGCCGCGAGGCGCTGATACGCGCCACGCTGGTTCTGGGCAGCCTGCTGATCTCGTTCGTCGCGCTGGAAGCGGCCGCCCGCGTGGTGGCGCAGCGCGCCTCGCTGTGGCGCTATCCCAACTACATCACCGCCTACCGCACCGCCCTGGGCTCGGGCGAGCCGACCCAGTTCGATGCGCGGCTGGGCTGGGTGCCGCGCGCCAACTACAAGGGCACCGACCACCAGGAAGCGGTGATGTACACCGCCAGCGCCGACAGCCTGCGCCAGCACAATTACGACCGCCCGCCTTTGCCGGCCGCGGGCACGATCCTGGCGGTGGGCGATTCCTACACCGAGGGCGGCGAGGTCGAGGACAACGCCTCCTGGCCGGCGCATCTCGAGCGCCTCGTCGGCCGGCGCGTGCTCAACGGCGGCGTCGGCGGCTACGGCATCGACCAGGTGGTGCTGCGCGCCGGGGATCTGGTGGCGAAGCTCAAGCCCGCCATCCTGCTGGTCGGCTTCATCGCCGACGACATCGGCCGCGCCGAGCTCAACCGCCGCTCGGGCGTCGCCAAGCCCTACTTCAGCGTCGAGGGCGGCGCGCTCGTCCTGCGCAACGTGCCGGTG
This sequence comes from uncultured Rhizobiaceae bacterium, assembly GCA_964398335.1. Lineage (GTDB taxonomy): Bacteria > Pseudomonadota > Alphaproteobacteria > Reyranellales > Reyranellaceae > JAFAZJ01. Next base: position 1,225 of record CAYNOF010000393.1, on the reverse strand, counting down.
CCGCCGCCCGAGCCCGACCGGCTCGACCTCGTCCGACGCGTGCTGGGCTACTCCTTCCTGGTCGACGTGCTGATGCGCCGGCTCGACATGCTCGACTACTGGTACGCCGGCGTGACCATGGAGGACCGCGCCCATCGCGACGGCGAGACGGTGGCGTGCCTGCTGATGCGGCGGCTCGCGACGCTGCCCACCCGCACCATCCTGGTGGCGCAATACACGCCCGGCGCCTGGCGGAACGAGGCCGATCGCCGCGAGCAGCGCCGTCTCGTGGCGCGTGTCGCGGACTGCGCGCGCGATGCGAAGCTCGAGATGATCGACACCTTCGACGCCGTCGAGCGCGCCGTGGCCAGGGACGGCGTGGCGCCGTACTACATCAACTGGCACATGAACGACGCCGGCAACGCGCTGACGGCGAAGCTGATCGCCCGGCATCTGGCGACGGTGCGCTGATGCGCCAGGCGCTGGTCAACACCCTGGTGACGCTGGTCAGCATCCTCGTCGGCCTCATCGGCGCGGAGATCGGCGTGCGCCTGCTGAGCGGCGGCGGCACCGTGACGGAGTTCCGCAACTACGTCGCCGACCAGGAGCAATGGACCGGCCGCTGGCGCGTCATGCGCCCCGACCCGAACCTCGGCTATGTGCCGCGCGACGGCTACAGCGGCGACGACCAGAAATTCCACCAGAGCTACGGCGCCGACGGCCTGCGCCTGCACAACCGGAACCAGCCACCGCCGGCGGGCACGGCACCGCCGATCCTCGTCGTCGGCGATTCCTATGCCCTGGGCGCGGAGGTCGACGACGATTCGACCTGGCCGGCCTATCTGCAGACCGCGCTCGGCCGGCGCGTGCTGAACGGCGCCGTGCCGGGCTACGGCATCGACCAGGTGGTGCTGCGCGCCGAGCAGCTCGTGCCCAGGCACAAGCCCGAGACCCTGCTCGTCGGCGTGATCGCCGACGACGTCGAGCGCGCCCGCATGCGCATCCTCTGGGGCCTGCAGAAGCCGTATTTCGAGATCGACAACGGCAGGCTGGTGCTGCGCAACGTGCCGCTTGCCGAGCCCGAGCTCGATCCCCGGCTCGATCCGCTGCGCCGCGTGCTGGGCTATTCCTACCTGATGGACGTCGCCATGCGCCGGCTGGGCTACATGTCCTGGTGGCGCCGCGGCCAGCCCAGCCATATCGAACCGGCGCACGATTATGGCGACAAGGTCGCCTGCCTGCTGAT
>CAYNOF010000392.1:0-1588 GCA_964398335.1 uncultured Rhizobiaceae bacterium | reverse complement strand
CGCGCGGCGCGGGCGCGGCGCGCGCGGCCCGTGGAGGCGCGCTGGGGCAAGCCGGGGGCGATGCTGGACGCGGCGGGGCGGCTTCCCCACCGCCGGTGAGAACGCTCAGCGGCTCCAGATGTCGTTGAGCAGCTCGGCGAGGCGCAAGCCGGCCTTGACCACCTGCTCGCGCTGCATGCTCTCGCGCATGCGGCGATAGCCGTCGGGATCCCTGGACGTCGCCGGCCATTTCCGGTCGGTCTCGCTGCGCGGCTGGATCGCCAGGCCGTCGAGCGCGATCCGCGACTGGCGGATGGTCTCGCTGGCCCACAGCCTGGGCTGCATGTCGAGCTGGGCGCGGGTCTCGGTCACCGCACGCGCCGCGGCCAGCAGCGCCGGCGTCGCGCGCACGCCCCAGGCTTCGGGCAGCGCGTCCCAGACGTGATGCAGCGTGCCGCCGGGCACGATGATCTCGTTGCCGCCGCGCGTGGCGTTGTCGCGCTCGATGACGGCGTGGTTCTGGCCGGGCGGCTGGTCGGGGTTCATCTCGGTGCCGTCGCGGCGCAGGTACAGCGCGCCGACATGCAGCGGCTGGTGCATGTCGCCCGCCAGGTGGGCGATGATCAGCAGCGCCTCCTTGGCGTCCCGGATGTCGACCGGCGCACGCACCGGCTGGCCGGTCTGCAGCACGCGGATCGCCTGCCCCAGGGTCTGCACGATGTCGGTGCGGAAGGTGCCGACGAAGCGCTCGCTGTAATGGTCGTGCTGACGCGCGACGTCGGCGTAGTGATAGGTCGTATGGCAGCCGCCCGCGCCGCCGTCGCAATTGTCCCAGTTGCGCCGCGCGTAATCCTCCATGCGCGCACGCTCCTCCACCGATTCGAACGGCGCACACTGTTCGTCCCGGTGGCGATACTCGAAGCGCGTGCCGTCGCGGCGCACCGCGCGCACGCAATCGGCCCACATCGCCGCCTTGTTGAGCGTGTAGGCGCCGAGGATCTGCTTCATCTGCCGGCCGGCGGCGGAATTGGCGAGCAGCGCATCGGCGATGGCGCCGACCAGCTCGTGCCCCTGGTACTCCCACGCCCGCGCCGGCCCGCGCGGCACGACGCAGGCCACCACCAGCAGCGCCAGCAGCCACAGCTTCCTCATGTCGGCCCCCGATGGTCCGCGGACAACTCATGGTAGTCCGCTGTCCCTGTCAGGACGATGACGGTTTTCCTTCCCCCGCGCAGGCGGCAGAGGTCGCATATGGCCATCCTGAAGAACGTCCGCCGGAGAGAATGAACAAAGTCATATGCGATCGGCATCGGATAGACGTTCACGACAGTCGTAGAGGCAGAAATAGGGGCCCGGCGGCCTCGCGCGTACCCTCGTCGGATGACCGAGAACACTCCCCCTCTCTCGCCCCGCCACGAGCGCTTCGTCGCGGAGTTCCTCAAGGATGGCAACGCCACCCAGGCCTATGTCCGCGCCGGCTACTCGCCACGCGGCGCCCAGCCCAGCGCCTCGCGCCTGCTGCGCGACCCGCGCATCGAGGCCGCCCTCGCCGAAGGCCGCCAGCGCATGACCCAGGCGCTCGAGCTCAGCGTCGAGCGCATCGCCCAGG
>CAYNOF010000391.1:0-8315 GCA_964398335.1 uncultured Rhizobiaceae bacterium | reverse complement strand
GTCGCCGACCGGCCCGAGGTCGAGTGGCGCACCTGCGCCGCGGCCTACGACGTGCCGCTGGCCGGCGGCGAGAACCTGCGCGGCGGCGATCTCGTCGCCGCGGCGCGCGGCGGCGTGCTGCAGGTGATCCAGCCCGATATCGGCAAATGGGGCGGCGTCAGCGGCTGCTTCGCGGTCGGCCGCGCCGCGGTGGCCGCCGGCAAGCGCTACTGCCCGCACTGGCTGAGCGGCGGCATCGGGCTGATGCACTCGGCCCAGGTGCTGGCCGCGGCCGGCGGCGCAGGACGGCTGGAGATCGACGCCAACGACAACCCGCTGCGCACCGCGCTGGTCGCGGTGCCGCCGCTGCGCGACGGCGCGCTGCCGATCCCGCACGCACCGGGCATCGGCATCGAGCCCGATCTCGTCGCCTGCGGCCGCTGGCTCACCGACCGGCGCGAGAGCCACTAGATGGCGCAGGACGAGCCCGATCTCGGTGAGGTGCGACTCTTCCTCGAGGAAATCTGCGGCGAGCTTTGCCGCATGGATCACGTGACGCATGGCGGCGTGCAGGCGGAAGCCATCGTGGTCCGCCGTGAGGTCTCGCTGGGCCAGCCCGGCGCCTTCGCCGACCTGCACATCGCCCCGCCGGACGTGGCGCCCTATTTCGTCGAGGTGAAGTGGGGCTTCAGCGGCCGCGAGCTGATCGAGCGTCTGGCGCGCAAGTACGACCGCAACCCGGACTCCGACGCGCGCCGCCTGCTGCTGGTGAGCGACCTGGTCGACGGCAAGGATTGGCCCGCGATCCTCGCCGGCCTGCGGGCGCGGCTATCGGCCGATCTCGCGATCGAGGCCTGGGGCGAGCACGAGCTGCTGCAGCGCGTGAAGAGCTGCTTCGATCTCGATCTCGAGGGTTTCACCGGCGGCAGCCTGCGCCTGATCCGCGATGCGGTGATGCGCGCGGAGTGGCAGGCCGCCTTCGGCAAGGCCGCCGACGAACGCATGATGGCGACCTTGCTGTGGCACTTCAGCCCGTGGACCCTGGCCCGCCTGCATCGCGAGCGCGGCCTGGGGCCCGACGACGTGATGCAGCCGGGCGCCTATCGCGACGTCATCATCGTCATCGCCGATCTCTGCGCCTTCTCCAGCTACGTGCGCGACACGCGCGACGATGCGCTGGTGCGGCTGGCGCTGACCTCCTTCTATTCACAGGCGCGCCAGGCGGTGCTCGATGCTGGCGGCATGATGGACAAGTTCGTCGGCGACGAGGTGATCAGCGTGTTCGGCTACCCCAGGCTGCGGCCGGGCGACGCCGAGGCGGCGCTGTCCTGCGCCCATCGCCTGGTCGATATCGGCGAGTCGGTGTCCGATCACTGGCAGCGGCGCATCGATCGCGTGCAGGACGCCAAGGGCGTGCATCTCGGCATCGCCATGGGCGACCTCAACCTGATTCGCCTGCGCGCCTTCTCGTCGCGCCATTATGGCTTCATCGGCGATGCGGTGAACATGGCGGCGCGCCTGATGGCGACCGCCGGCCCGGGCGAGATCGTCGTCAGCAACCGCTTCCATCAGGCGCTCGGCGACGCCGCGGCGAGCCAGTTCGGCGAGACGCCGCCGATCGACGCCAAGAACGTCGGCCGGATCAAGGCGTGGAAGTTCCAACGCACGCCGTCGTCCTGAGCGCAAGCGAAGGACCTCGCGGTGGCGCAGCCACGCGGCACGTTCGCGTGTGACCGCGATACCGCAGGATCCTTCGCTGCGCCCAGGATGACGGGGGCGATCCTCTACATCGACTTCCAGTCACCGGACTGCTCGAAGGCGAAGGCCGCGCGGTAGATCGTCGGCTCGTCGAAATGCTTGCCGATCAGCATCACCGAGGCCGGCAGGCCGTCGATGAGGCCGCAGGGCAGCGCCATCGCCGGGTGATGCGAGATGTCGAACGGCGCGGTGTTTGAGATCATGTTCAGCGCCCGCTCGACATAGAGCTCGCGCGAGGCGTCGGGCGGCGGCAGCTCCGTCGCCTTGATCGGCGTCGTCGGCATCAGCAGCAGATCATACTTGGCCAGCGCCGCGTCGTAGGCGGCGGTGAGCAGGCGCGTGAGGTTCATCGCCTTGCCGTAGTAGCGGCTGCCGTAGTGCTTGCGGATATAGGTGCCCAGCATCAGGAAGATCTTGGTGGTCTCCGACAGCTCGTCGGCGCGGGTGCGCCAGTGGCGGTGGAAATCCATCAGGCTGGTGACATAGAGATCCGGCCGGCTGACGCCATAGCCGTCGCCGTACATCATGGTCTGCGTCATGCCCTCGGTGCCGATCGGCGTCCACAGCGCCGGCGCCAGCAGGTGCATGGGGATCGACACCTCCTCGACGGTGGCGCCCAGCGACTGGAAGAGCTTGGCCGCCTTGTGCACCTTGGCGTTCACCGCCTCCTCGGCGTTGGCCTGCTGGAAGCCTTCCTTGACCACGGCGATCTTCATGCCCTTGGCGCCGCCGTCGAGCGCCTTGGTGTAGGGGTGGGTCTTCACGTCGTACTGGCGCGGATCGTAGCCGTCCGGCCCGGCCAGCACCTCCAGCAGCAGCGCGTTGTCGTAGACCGTCCTGGTCATCGGGCCGGTGTGATCGACGTAGATCTCGATCGGCATGATGCCGGTATAGGGCACCAGCCCGTGCGTCGGCTTCATGCCGTAGACGCCGCTGAACGAGGCGGGCATGCGGATCGAGCCGCCCTGGTCGCCGCCCAGCGCCATGTCGGCCTCGCCCAGCGCCACCACCACGGCGCTGCCCGCCGACGAGCCGCCGGCCGAGTAGCCCATCTTGAACGGGTTGTGCACGGCGCCGGCGGCGCAGGTATGGCTGCCGCCGGACATGCAGTAGAACTCGCAATGCGTCTTGCCGAGGATCGTCGCGCCGGCGTCCAGCACGCGCTGCACGACGGTGGCGTCGATATTGGGGACATAGCCTTCGAGCGTCGAGGCGCCGTTCATCATCGGCACGCCGGCCAGCATGATGTTGTCCTTCAGCGCCACGGTCTTGCCCTTGAGCTTGCCGTCGGCGGCGCCCTTCACCGTGGTCTTCACGTACCAGGCGTTGTGCCTGTTCTCGTCAGGCATAGGCCGCACGCCCGGCGTGCGCGGATACTTCACCTCGGGCAGGTTGTCGGGCATCGCGTCGACGACGTTGTACGCCCCGATGCTGGGCCGGATCAGCTCGATGAAGGACGTGACGTCGGCATCGGTCAGCGACAGGCCGATTTCGTCGGCGGCTGCGCGCAATTGCGTCGGCGTCGGGACTTGCACGGTCATGGTTTCCTCCTCAGGGCGCGAGATGCGTGATCAGAGCGGGGTCGGACTTGACTGACGATGCGGTGCCTTCCAGCGCGATGCGGCCGCGATCCATGACGTAGGCGTAGCCGGCGACCTCGAGCGCGAGCTCGATGTGCTGCTCGACGAGGATCACCGTCATCTCGCGCGTCAGCAGGCGCAGGCGATCGGCGATCTCCTCGATCACGCCGACCCAGACGCCTTCGGTCGGCTCGTCGAGCATCAGCAGGCGCGGCCGGCCGAGGATGGCGCGGCCGATGGCGAGCATCTTGCGCTCGCCGCCCGACAGCGTGCCGGCGGTCTGGTCGAGGCGCTGCGCCAGCTTGGGAAAGAAGTCGAGCGCCTCGTCGATCGCGCTGCGCTTGGGCTGGCGGATGGCGCCGAGCAGCAGGTTCTCGCGCACCGACAGCTTGGAGAAGATGGCGTAGTCCTGCGGCACGTAGCCCAGGCCGCGCCGGATGCGCTCCTCGGCCGGCAGCAGGTTCACCGGCGCGTCGGAGAAGATGATCATGCCCGACAGCGGCGGCAATTCGCCGAACAGCGTGCGCAACAGGGTCGACTTGCCCGCACCGTTGCGGCCCAGCACGGCGATGCCGCCGCGCGCCGGCGCGGTCAGCGACACGTCGAACAGCACCTGGCTGCGGCCGTAGCCGCCGTTGAGGTTCTGCACGGTGAGGAGCGCGGGATCAGACACGGGTCGTGTACACCTGCTGGACCTTGGCGGAGCGCTGGATCGATTCGACGTCGCCCTGGTCGAGCACCTTGCCCTGGTCGAGCACCGTCAGCCGGTCGCAGATGTCGCGGATGAAATGCAGGTCGTGCTCGACGATCACCAGCGCGCAATCGGGCTTGATCGGCTCGAGCAGCTCGCCGGTGACGCGGCGCTCCTGCGGGCTCATGCCGCCGGTCGGCTCGTCGAGCAGCAGCAATTTCGGCTTGAGCGCCAGCGCCATCGCGATCTCCAGCCATTGCTGCTGGCCGTGGCTGAGATCGCCGGCGGGATCGTGCGCGCGGTCGGCCAGGCGGAAGCGCTCGAGCAGCGTCCACACCTCGTCGTCCAGCGCCCGGCGACGGCGCGAGAGCAGCAGGCTGCTCAGGCTCTCGCCCGACTGCGCCGCGAGCAGGATGTTGTCGTAGGCAGTGATCTCCGGCAGCACGGCGGTGATCTGGAACTTCAGGCTGAGCCCGGCACGGGCGCGCTCGTAAGGCGTGGCGCGGGTGATGTCGCGGCCGGCGAAGGTGATGCTGCCGCTGTCGGCGAAATGCGCGCCGGCGATCGCCTTGAGCAACGTGCTCTTGCCCGAGCCGTTGGGTCCGATCAGGCCGTGGAACGAGCCGGCCTCCACGTCGACATCGACGCCGTCGAGCGCGCGCAGCCCGCGAAACGACTTGCCGACGCCCCGGATCTCGAGCAGCGCCATGGCTCAGTCCTTGTCCTGGCGGCGCACGCCGTAACTGCCGATGCGTTCGCGTTCGGACACGAACAGGCCGAGGATGCCCTTGGGCTGGAACATCACGACGACCAGCAGCACCGCGCCCAGGATCACCGGCCAGATGCGCTTGATGGCATCGACATCGGCCAGCACGTAGGACAGCACCTCGACCGCCGCCGTGCCGAGGATCGGGCCGATGATGGTGCCCGAGCCGCCGAACAGGCAGTAGATCACCGCCGCGGTCGACAGGCCGGGACCCATGTTGCCGGGGCCGATGAAGCCCTGGTGGTAGCTGTAGAGCGCGCCGCCCAGGCCGGCGACCGCGCCGGCGAGCGAGAACACCAGCGCCTTGAAGAGCTGCACGCGGTAGCCGAAGAAGGCCAGCCGCTCCTCGTTCTGGCGCATGCCGGCGAGCACGAGCCCGAGCTGCGAGCGCTTGAGGAAGCGGGCGCCGCCATAGACCAGCAGAAGGATACCCAGCGCCAGGCAATAGAACGCGGTGCCTTCGACGAATTCGTAATCGCCGATCTTCAGCAGCTTGACCGAGGACAGGCCGTTGCCGGCGCCGACATATTGCCAGCCTGACACCAGGCGCTCGGCGGCGTAGGAGCCGGTGAGCGTGCCCAGCGCGACGAAGATCGTCGTCGGCGGCCGGCGACCGAGCAGCAGGAAGGCCGCGAACAGGGCCGAGAGCACCAGCCCTACCAGCGCCGCCAGCGGCAGGGTTCCCCACAGCTCGCTGAACTCGAGGTCGCGGCCGACCAGCGCGATGACATAGCCGGCAACGCCGAAGAACAGCGCCTGGCCGAAGCTCATGATGCCCGACAGGCCCCAGCACAAATCGAAGCTGATCGCCAGCAGCGAGAGGATCAGCACATTGGTCGCGAGCGTCACCAGATCCGTGCGCTCGGCGAAAGCGAACGGCACGATGATCGCCGCCAGCAAGGTCGCGCCCTCGACCAGCGGCAGCACGCCGGTGAAAAACCGGCGCCGCGAGGCGGGCTTGCCGCTTCCCGACGCCGTACGCGTGTCACTCATGGGCGCTGCCTCAGCGCCGACACCCACCTCGTTCAGCATTCCTTGGGGTCGACCATCTTGAAGCTGCTGATGACGTCGTAGCGGGTCTTGCCGGCGTCGACTTTGCACTGCGCGACGTACATGTTCATCTTGCAGTGCATCTTGCCCGGCACCATCTCGGCGCCGCCGCCGGGGCCCTGCTCGATCTTGGCCTTGTCCATCGCCGCGGCAACCGAATCGCGATCGAGCTTGCCGCCCGTCGCCTTCACCGCCGCCTCGTAGAACTTCACGCCGCGATACATGCCGGTCGCCGCCGAGCCGGCGGTAAACAGGTACTTCGTATCCGGGAACTTTTTCATATAGTCGACCTGGAGCTGCTTGCTGAACGGATCGTCGATCGACTGGAAGTAGTCGAGGCAGCTGTAGAGGCCCTCCATCTCCTGCGCCGGGTGGTAGTTCAGCAGGTTCTCGTCGTAGTAGACGCACGACAGCACGCCGCCGTTCTTCTGGAAGCCCGACTCGTAGAGCTGCTTCACGAACGGCTGCAGGCCGGGCGGGATCACGGTGTTGAACACCACGTCGACCTTGCCGTCCTTGATCTTGCCGATGGTCGCCGAGTATTCGGCCTGGTCGAGCGGGTAGTACTCCTCGAACACCACCTCGCCGCCATTGGCTTCGATCACCTTGCGCGCGTACTTGTTCAGGAGCTGCGGCCAGACGTAGTTGGCGCTGGGCATGGCGAAGCGCTTCTTGCCCAGCTTCTTGATGATGTAGGGGATCAGCTCGTCGCATTGCTGCGCCGGCGTCGGGCCGGTGCAAAACAGGTTCTTGGTACACTCCTGGCCTTCGTAGAGCTGCGGATAGATGTAGAGCGTGCGGCCGCGGTTGACGATCGGATCCTTGATCGCCTGGCGCATCGCCGAGGTGATGCCGCCCAGCACGACGTCGACCTTGCGCTCCTGGATCAGCTTGCGGACGTTGCCGACGGCGATCTTGGGATCCGACGCGGTGTCCTCGAGGAACAGCGTGATCTGCCGTCCGGCGACGCCGCCGGCCTTGTTGATCTGCTCGACGGCGAACTGCGCCACCTGCCAGTTGGCATTGCCCGAGGGCGCGATCGCGCCGGTGATGTCGGTGGCGATGCCCATCTTGATCGGATCGGCGGCGAGCGCGCCCTTGGGCGCCAGCATCCAGCCGCCCGCACTGCCGGCCACCCAGCCGGCGGCGCTGAGCGCCGAGGCGCCGCTCAGCAGGCGGCGTCGGCCGATGAGCCTGGGTGCGTTGCGATCTTCCGACATGATTAGAGTCTCCCCTGTGTGATGAAGCCCTGCGGGCGAAACTTCACGATCGCCAGCGCGAGCACGAAGACGAGCGGATCGGCCAGAACCGGGATGACGATCCACGGCAGGCCGGCCGCGGTGGTGCCGACCACGGCGCCGCCCAGCACGGGCCCTTCGAAGGTGCCGACGCCGCCCAGCATCACCGACAGGAAGGCCTGCACCAGGAAGCGCGTGCCGATGTCGGCCGAGAGCTGGTAGAGCGGCACGATCAGCGCGCCCGCCAGCCCCGCCAGCGCCGAGCCGAAGGCGAAGGTCATGGCGTAGAGCGTCGTGGTCGAGATGCCGCTGGCACGCGCCAGCATCGGGTTCTCGAGCGAGCCGCGGATCTGCAGGCCGATCGAGGTGCGGGCGAGGAACAGCCAGGTGCCGGCGATCACCAGCAGCGTGACGATGACGATCACCGTGCGCCAGATCGAGAAATCGAGGCCGAACATGGTGAAGGCGCCGGGCAGCGGCTCGTTCACCGACTTGTAGTGGCCGCCCAGCAGGCCGCGCACGACCTCGCGGATGATCAGGCCGATGGCGTAGGTGCCGAGCATGGCGATGATCGGCGCGGCGTAGAATCGTCGGATCACCAGGCGTTCGAGCACCAGCCCGACCGCCGCGAGCACGACAGGCGCGGCGAGGATACCGGCCCAGGCGGGCAGCCCGTTGCTCTCGAACACGAACACCGTGTAGGCGCCGAGCATCACGAACTCGCCGTGGGCGAAGTTGAAGATGCCCATCATGCTGGCGATGACGCCGAGTCCGAGCACGATCAGCACCATCACCGAAGTGAACGCCAGCAGGTCGAACGCGAGCTTGATACCGGTATCCATCGCTGTACTTGAACGGGAAATCTTTTCCCTTTCAAGTATTATTTTGCGGTGCAACAGAACGTCGATTTGGCGGCGCTCGTAGGGAACCCTGAACCCCTTGCGGCTCTAGGCACTAATGGGCATCGCCGACATTCGCAGGGGCAGAAATAGGGGCTCCGCGGCGTCGCGCGTACCCTCGTCGGATGAACACCGACACCACACCTCTTTCACCCCGCCACGAGCGCTTCGTCGCGGAGTTCCTCAAGGATGGCAACGCCACCCAGGCCTATATCCGCGCCGGCTACTCGCCACGCGGCGCCCAGCCCAGCGCCTCGCGCCTGCTGCGCGACCCGCGCATCGAGGCCGCCCTCGCCGAAGGCCGCCAGCGCATGACCCAGGCGCTCGAGCTCAGCGTCGAGCGCATCGCCCAGG
>CAYNOF010000390.1:0-2769 GCA_964398335.1 uncultured Rhizobiaceae bacterium | reverse complement strand
GCTCGACGGGGTGATGGGGCGGGCGATCGATCGCGCCGGCATTCAGTTCCGCACGTTGAACGCGAGTAAGGGGCCGGCCGTGCGCGGGCCGCGTGCACAGGCCGACCGCGCGCTCTACCGCCGCGCGGTCCAGGCGATCCTGGTGGAGACGGCGGGACGGGTGGTGCGCGCCGGTGCGGTCGAGGATGTCTGGCTCGACGCCTCGGGACGGGTCGCCGGCGTCGAACTGGCCGACGGCACCCGGATCGGCGCCCGGTCGGTGGTGGTGACGACCGGCACCTTCCTGCGCGGGCTGATCCATTGCGGCACGCTCACGATCCCGGCCGGTCGCGCGCGCGGCCAGCGCGCGGCGGGCGGGCCGACTGACCTGCCACTGGCGGCCGGCGCCGCGGGCGCACAGGAGGCGCTGGAGCCGCCATCGAGCGGACTGTCCCGCACGCTGGCGCGATTCGGGTTTCAGCTCGGCCGACTCAAGACCGGCACGCCGCCGCGCCTCGACGGCCGCAGCATTGACTGGAAATCGCTTACGGAACAACGCGGTGACGATCCACCGGCGCCGTTCTCGTACCTGACGGAACGAATCAAAGTTCCACAGATTTCCTGCTTCCTTACTTCCACGACGACGGCTACGCATGCTCTGATCCGCGAGAACCTGCATCGCGCGCCAATGTATTCCGGCCAGATCGAGTCTTCAGGCCCGCGCTATTGCCCGTCGATTGAGGACAAGGTCGTTCGCTTCGGCCAGCGCGAGCGGCACCAGATCTTCCTCGAGCCGGAAGGGCTCGACGACATCACGGTCTACCCCAATGGTATCTCGACGTCGCTGCCGCGCGAGGTCCAGGCGGCGCTGCTGAAGACCATCCCCGGCCTGGAGGCTGCAGTGATGCTGCGGCCGGGCTATGCCATCGAGTACGACCACGTCGATCCGCGCGAGCTGCGGCACACGCTGGAAACCCGGCGGATTCCGGGCCTCTATCTGGCCGGTCAGATCAATGGGACCACCGGCTACGAAGAGGCGGCCGCGCAGGGTCTGATTGCCGGCATCAACGCAGCGGCCAACCGGGATTTCATCCTCGACCGGGCCGACGCCTATATCGGGGTGATGATCGACGATCTGGTGACGCGCGGCGCGCCAGAACCCTATCGCATGTTCACTTCTCGCGCCGAATATCGCCTGTTGCTGCGGGCGGACAATGCCGATCAGCGGCTGACCCGGCGCGGCATCGAGATCGGCTGCGTTGGAGCCGCGCGTGCTGGTGCTTTTGCAGTGAAATCCACGGCATTGGCCTCCGGACGGGCTTTGCTCGCGGGGCATACGCTTTCGCCGTCTGCCGCCGCCCGGCATGGGATTGCGGTGAATCAGGACGGCGTCGTGCGCAGTGCCCAAGAGCTGCTCGCGTTGCCAGGCGTTACCATTGCTCGTCTGGCCGCCATCTGGCCGGAGCTGGCAGGCATTTCGCCAGCGATCGTCGAGCAGCTGCAGATCGACGCCCTCTACGCCGGGTACCTGCGGCGCCAACAGGCCGATATCGAGGCCTACCGCCGGGACGAGGCGCTCGCTCTGCCTGACGATCTCGACTATGCCGGCATGGGTAGTCTTTCGGCCGAAATCCGACAGATTTTCACGGCTCATCGTCCGGCGACCCTCGGCCAGGCAGGTCGGTTGGCGGGCGTCACGCCGGCGGCGCTGGTCGCCCTGCTCCGCCACGTCCGACGTTTCACGTGAAACATCCCACCCGCCGATGGAGGCGGTGTTTCACGTGAAACGCTCCGCCAAGCTCCAGACCTACGCCGAGCTGCTGCGCAAATGGCAGCGCTCGATCAATCTGGTAGGCCGCTCGACGCTCGACGATCTGGAGCGCCGGCACTTTGAGGATTCCCTCCAGCTGCTACCGCTCCTGCCACCCGAGGCCCGGACCCTGATCGATCTTGGGTCGGGGGCGGGTTTTCCGGGTCTCGTGATCGCCGCGGAGCGGCCCGACATGGCCGTCACCCTCGTCGAGTCCGATCAGCGCAAGGCTGCTTTCCTGATCGAGGTTGCGCGCGCCATCGCTCCGAATGCCACGGTAAAGGCGTCCCGGATCGAGGCGCTGGCGCCCTTCCCGGTCGACGTCGTCACCGCGCGTGCCCTCGCGCCCCTCTCCAAACTGCTGTCCTGGGCGGCACCCTTCGCGACTGACCCCGCTATTTGCCTTTTCCACAAGGGCGCCAACGTCGACGCCGAATTGACCGAGGCGGCTCGCGACTGGATGATGGACGTCCAGCGCGTGCCCAGCGTGACGGAGCCCAACGCCTCCATCCTCAGGATCTCGCGGCTGCGCCCTCGCACCTGAGGATCCGCTTGTCCGACGCCCCCCAAGCCCCGCCGACACCGCCTAAGATCTACGCCCTGGCCAACCAGAAGGGTGGCGTCGGCAAGACCACGACAGCGATCAATCTCGCCACGGCGTTGGCCGCGGTGGGTCAGAAAGTGCTGCTGATCGACCTGGACCCGCAAGGCAACGCTTCCACCGGCCTCGGCGTCGGCGCGGCGCAGCGCAAGACTGGCTCCTATGAGGTGCTGCTGGGCCTGGCGCCGCTCAATGAGGCGATCGTCGAGAGCAGAATCCCGAACCTCTATGTCGCGCCGGCCAATGTGAACCTCGCCGGCGCCGAGCTCGAGCTGATCGACCTCGAACGCCGTGAGTTCCGTCTGAAGGACGCGCTCGATGTAAGCGGCGCTTACACGCGGTGGGACCTGGTCCTCATCGACTGCCCGCCGTCGCTCGG
>CAYNOF010000389.1:0-2389 GCA_964398335.1 uncultured Rhizobiaceae bacterium | reverse complement strand
CAGGGCATGGTCGGCATGTCGGCCGCCCAGGGCATCTACGCCATCCTCGACGATCAGCCGCCGGTGGCGGATGCCAAGCCCGCGGTTCTGCCCGCGCCGCTGGCGCCCGCGATCGCCTTCGAGGAGGTGGGCTTCCGCTATCCCGGCAGCCCGCGTGTCGTGCACAACGGGCTGAGCTTCCGTGCCGACGCCGGCGAACGCATCGGCATCGTCGGCCCATCGGGCGGCGGCAAGTCGTCGATCGTGCGTCTCCTGCTGCGCTTCCATGATCCCGACAGCGGCCGCATCACCATCGGCGGGCACGATCTGCGGTCGCTGTCCTTCGCGCAGATCCGCTCGATGATCTCGGTCGTCAACCAGGACACGTTCCTGTTCCACGGCACGGTCGAGGACAACATCCGCATGGGCCGGCCCGACGCGACCCATGGCCAGGTCGAGGCCGCCGCACGTGCCGCCAATATCCATGACTTCGTGATGGGCCTGCCCAACGGCTATGCCACCGTGGTCGGCGAGAAGGGCATCAAGCTCTCGGGCGGCCAGCGCCAGCGGGTCGCGATCGCGCGCGCGCTGCTGCGCGATACGCCGATCCTGGTGCTCGACGAGGCGCTGTCGGCGGTCGACGCCGAGAATGAGGCGGTGATCCAGGAAGCGCTCGACGGGCTGATGCGCGGCCGCACCACGCTGGTGCTGGCGCATCGGCTCTCCAGCGTCATCGGCTGCGATCGCATCCTCGTGCTCGACGGCGGCAAGGTGGTCGAAAGCGGACCGCACGACGCGCTGATGCGCCAGGGCGGCGTTTACGCCACGCTGATGGCCGAGCAGGCACGCGAGCGCCAGGCGCAGGAGCAGGCGCCCATGATCCGCGACTCCGATCGCACCGATGAGCCCGCGACCGAACGCGCCGTGGCGTTCAAGGCGGCGCAGACCGAGGGCATCCTGCGCGCCGAGGGGCTGGGCTGGTTCCGCCTCACGGTCGAGCTGATGAAGATGATCCTGCCGTGGAAGGGCAAGCTCGGCCTGACCTTCGTCTTCGGCGTGCTGCGCGTCGTCGCCTTCATCGGCGTCGGCGTGCTGGGCGCGCTGGCGGTGCAGGCGTTGAAGCACGGCCAGCCCTATACGCCCTATCTGTGGGCGCTGGCGGTGGTGGCGCCGCTCTCCGGCCTGCTGCACTGGCTGGAGTCGTGGCTGGCGCACGACATGGCCTTCCGCCTGCTGGCCGAGATGCGCATCGCCACCTTCCGCAAGCTCGACGCGCTGGCGCCGGCCTACCTCACGCGCCGGCGCACCGGCGATCTGATGTCCCTGGCGACGCACGACGTCGAGCTGGTCGAGTACTTCTTCGCCCACACCGTGGCGCCGGCCTTCGTCGCCGTCCTGGTGCCGTCGGTGGTGCTGATCGTGCTCGGCCAGACGAGCGGCTGGATCGTGCTGGCGCTGCTGCCGTTTCTGCTCGCCGTGGGCCTGAGCCCGTTCCTGATGCGCAAGCGCGTCGACCGGCTGGGCTCGCGCGCCCGGGAAGCGGCGGGCGAGCTCGGCGCCTTCGCCGTCGACTCGGTGCAAGGGCTGGGCGAGATCGTCGCCTTCCAGCAGGAGGAGGCGCGCGGCGACAAGCTCGATGCGTTGACCGCGCGCCATGCCGGCCTGCGCCTGCCGTTCTTCCGCGAGCTTACGCTGCAGCACAGCTTGACTGAGATCTTCACCGGTCTCGGCGGCCTCGCCGTCGTCACGGCCGGTGCCTGGCTGGCCTCGCGCGGCTCGATCGATCCGTCGGTGCTGCCCTTGCTGGCGCTGCTGGCGATGGCCGCCTTCCTGCCGGTGTCGGAGATCGCCCATGTCGGCCGCCAGCTCGCCGACACCATGGGCTCGACGCGCCGCGTCTATGCGCTGAACAACGAGCCGGTGCCGGTGACCGACGGCAAGGGCGTGCCGGCGAAGCCGGGCGCCGCGGCGCTGACCCTGGAGAAGGTGCGCTTCACCTATCCCGGCCATGATCGGCCGGCATTGAACGACGTGAGCTTCGCCGTGCCGGCGGGCAAGACGGTGGCGCTGGTCGGCATGTCGGGCGCGGGCAAGACCACCACGGCGCAGCTCCTGATGCGCTTCTGGGACCCCGACCAGGGCCGCATCACCGTCAACGGCGCCGATCTGCGCGACTGGAAACTCGACGATCTGCGCCGCAACATCGCGCTGGTGGCGCAGGACACCTACCTGTTCAACGACACGCTGCGCGCCAACATCCTGATCGCGCGGCCCGATGCCAGCGAGGCCGACCTGCTGGCCGCGGGGGAGCACGCCACGCGGAAGGATCTGGTCGAGGCGCGGGCCGCGGGCCGCGCCACGCCGGGGGGGGAGCGCGGCCCCCCCCACAGCGGCGGCCCGCGCCCCCGCG